>VGFB01000710.1 GCA_016869015.1 Armatimonadota bacterium | reverse complement strand
GCCGCGGAGCTGCAGAAGTACGGCGGGCCGCCGTGGGGCAGCGTGCCGATCTCGGAGATCCTGACCGACCCGAGCAAGCTGGTCGTGGACGCGACGATCCCCGCCGGCCCGCCGCCCCCTCCGCCGGACAAGTTCACCGAGCCCCCGGCGGACTACCCCTGGCCGGCGAGCGTGGTCTTCATCGCCGGTCGGGCGCCGCAGCACTCCAACAACGCCCAGGCCGCCATCTGGCCGATCAACGGAACCCGCGCCTTCTTCGAGTACGATGTCCCGGATCCGGCGGTCTCGGGCTATCGGCTCTACTCGCTGGCCCCGGGAAAGCCCGGCTCGACGCCGCAGCTGCTCCTCGACGCGGGCAAGGGGCTGGTCTCCTCGCCGATCTGCTCCTACGATGGGCGGGAGATCGTGTTCGCCTATGCCCCCGAGGGCGAGAAGCGCTTTCACATCTACCGGATGGCCGCCGACGGCTCCGGGCTGATGGCGCTGACGAGCGGACCGTGGCACGACTACGACCCGGCGATCCTCCCCGATGGGCGCATCGTGTTCGCCTCGACCCGCATCGGCTCCCGCGAGGAATACCACGCTAACACCGCGCGCAGCCTCTTCGTCCTCAGCGCCGACCGGAGCGAGATCCGGCCGCTGACCTACCACATCGTCGCCGACACCGAGCCGGAGGTCGCGGCCGATGGGCGGATCGTCTTCGTGCGCCAGGACAACTTCATGGAGCGCGCGAAGGTCGAGACCCACATCCACAGCATCCGCCCCGACGGTACGGACGGGCTGGTCCTCATGGGTCAGGACCGGGAGCGGGTGATCTACGATCCGGCAACCGGGGCTGAGGAGGACTACGCGTGGCTGCGGGTGATGGGGTTCGGCTGCCCGGCGCCGCTGCCCGACGGGCGGGTCGCGTGCCTCTCGCACCTGGGCCTCACCATCACCGGCGCGACGGCGGACGGCCAGGACAAGCGCCCGGTCAAGTGCGATGTCACGCCCTTCGACATCGCCCCGCTGCCGGATGGGCGGCTGCTGGCCGCCACCTTCCAGCGACGCCTCGCCATCTTGGACGTCGACACGGGCGAGGCCGTGAAACTGTACGAGTCCGAGGAGGACATCCACTCGGTCGCGTACGTCGGGCCGCGACCGAGGCCGCCCATCCTCTCCCCCGTCGTGAGACCCGACGATGAGATGTCGCCGGAGAAGACGGGCGTGCTGCTCTGCCAGTCCGTCTTCGACACGAAGCAGACTGACGGCCAGTGGCGGCGAGTGAAGGCCGTCCGCGTCGTGATGGGCAAGCCCTTCACGCTCCGCTCGGCCCGACATCAGTATGGGCACATTGGGACCGAAGGCGTCGAACTGGGCGCGGTGCCCCTGGCGCCCGACGGCTCCTTCGCGGCTCGCGTCCCGGCGGATCGGGCGCTCTTCCTGCAAGCCGTTGATGCCGAAGGCCGGCCGGTGGTGAGCGAGCTGAGCTGGATCTACGTCCGCCCCGGCGAGACGCGCTCGTGCGTGGGCTGCCACGCCCCGAAGCGCGACACGCCCAGCGGGCTGCCCGCCCTCGCCAATGTGCGGCCGCCGGTCGAGTTGCTGCCGAGCCCCGCCTCCCATCGCTTCCGCGCCAACAACGCGGCGAACGGCGGCGTGCTGAACCTGCAGCCCGACCGCTTCCGCGAGGTGGCGAGCATCAACCTGTACAGCCAGCGGCTCATCCGCACGGATGAGGCGTGGTCACTGGACGTCGGGCGCTCGGAAGTCGCGGCGGCCCGGGTCACCGGCCTGGGAGGCCTGTTCTACCGTCGTTACGCGTGGGCCCGCCGCGCAGCCGCCGAGCGATTCGCCATCCTCCGCGAGCGCTCGGCGACGCCCGCGCTGATCGACGCTCTGAAGGACGAAGACGCCGGTGTGCGGTGCGCCGCCGCGCTCGCTCTGGCCGCTTGCGGCACGCGCGAGGCCGTCCCGCCGCTGCTGGATACACTGACCGATCCGGCGTGCGAGGTCTCGCAGGCCGCGCATGTTGCGCTGGAGCATCTCACCGGGCACTCGGCGGAGTTCAACGGCTACGCCGACCTCCCCGAGCGCGAACGGCAGGCCGCCGGATGGAGGGAGTGGGTTGCGGCGAACGACTGGGGCGCCATCGAGGCCGACCTCATCGCACGAGTGGAAGCCGAGGACCCGATCGCGAGCCATCTCGCGATCGAGACCCTCGGGCACATCGGCGGCGAGGCTGCGAAGACCGCCCTGCGCGAGCACGTCGCGGGCAGCACCGAAGGCTCCCTCGTCGCGCGCCTCGCGGCCGTTCGCGCTCTCGGGCATCTGCAAGACGAGAGCGCCGTGCCGATGCTGGCCGACATTCTGGAGCTGAACATCGGCGATGTGCCCGGAGTCCCGTTCAAGAGCCATGAGCTCGGGTGGCATGCCGCGCCCGACCACCTCAGCGGCGCCGCCGCCGAGGCCCTGGGCCGGATCGGCACCGAGGAGGCCGCCGCGAGCCTCGTCGAGGCCTTCGGGAAGCTGAGGGAGTTCTGGTTCTACACCTTCCGCACCGCCGATCACAGTTGGCTGATGGGCTGTCACAGCTCGATCCCCCACTACCGCATCCTCGAGGCGCTCGACGCAATGGGCGCGCGCGAGACGCGGGGCCTGACCGGCCAGATCCTCCGCTCGGTGCCGATGGACCCCGACCGGGGGTTGCTCTACGAGGATGACGACTACGAGAAGGTCTCCGCGCGGGTGATCCATCGCAGCGGCATGGCGTCGGCGGTGATCGAGACATGCCTCTCCGTGCTCGGCGACCCCGAGGCGAAGCCGGATGCGGCGCTGGTCGAGGCCGTCACCGCCTCGCCCCCGGCGGAGTCGACCGGAGGCGTCGGTCCTCCGGCTCGTGCGGCGCAGATCTTGTGCGTCGTCGCCTTGGACCCGAGTGTTGCTCCGCGCATCCGGGCGGCCTTCGAGCGCTTCCGCGCGCAGGAGCCCTCCCCCGACCGGAGCTGGACGTGCTTCTTCCTCGCGCGCGCCCTGGGCAAGCTGCAGGACAAGGGCAGTGTCGAGGTGTTGCGCGCCGCGCTGGACAACGACATGCGGGAGGCCGACTTCGGCGTCGCCGACCCACCGAACGTCTTCCTGCACGAGGCCATGACGCCCGTGTACCGCGCCGCCGTGGCGGACGCCCTCGGCCGCATCGGCGACCCGGTCGCCTACCCGAGCCTTCTCGCGGCGGCCACGGACTACGACCGCAGCGTGATGGACGTGCGGCAGGCCGCCGCGCGCGCGCTGGGCGGCACGGCGCGGGAGTCGGACCTCGGCGAGCTGAGCAAGCTCGCGCGCGAGTACCCCGAGGCCGTCACGCAGATGACGCTCTGGGAAGCCTGCGAGGCGGCGAAGTAGGCGATGGAGCTTACCCTCAGCTACGGACGCACGGGGCTACCGGTCTCGCTGCCGGACGCAAACGTCCGCCACGTCCTCCGCTTCCGTCCCCTGCCGCCCATCGAGCGGACGGAGGAGGCGGCCCTG
>VGFB01000709.1 GCA_016869015.1 Armatimonadota bacterium | reverse complement strand
CGGCGCGCAACACCTCATCGCCGGTCGTGTGGCCGAAGCGATCGTTGATGAGCTTGAACTCGTCGATGTCCACCATCAGCACCCCGAGTCGCGCCCCGGTGCGGCGTACGTCCTCGAGCCGAGCGCGAACCGAGTCCTCGATGAAGCGCCGGGTGGCCACGCCCGTGACGGGGTCGATGGCAGTGGCCCGCTCCAACTCCTCGAGGCGGGAGATGGCCTCCGAGCCCGGGCCGTTGGCCTGGAAGAGCTGGATGGCTCCGATGATCTCGTCGTGGGAGCCGCGCAGCGGCGCGATCCGCACGCGGACGAAGCAGCGGGAGCCATCGGCGCGCAGGAGGTGGACGTCCCCCTCGCGGGTCGTCCCGTCCGCCATTGCCGCCTGCATGGGGCACTTGCCGTCGCACAGCGCCCCCTCCTCGTCGGCGACGTGGACGAGGATGTCGTCCCGGCAGCGGCGCCCCAACACCTGGTCGGGCCGATAACCGGTCAGCGCGATGGCGGCCCCGTTCCAGTAGACGACGCGGCCATCGCGGTCAAGGCAGTAGGCCCCCTCCTGCAAGAGGTCGAGGACCTGACGCGCGTCCTGGCTCAACTCCATGGAGGGCCTCCCCTGGAGTCCGGGCGGATAGGGTCCATTATCCCACACTACGAGGGGCCGCGGCGCTCTTTCCTGCCGGCCGGAGGCCGCGCGGTCCCTACAGCCGCGTGAGGGGGTGGGAGCGGTCCCCCAACGGGAGGCGGACCGGGGCTTCGATCCGGTGCGACTCGTACACCGCCAGGACCATCTCCAGGGCGGCCCGTCCGTCCTCGAGGCTCCCCAGGGGGCGGCGGTCCTGCTCAACGCACTGGACAAGGTCGCGGGCGATGAGCGTGTTGCCGTAGCGGAGGCTGGTATCGGTCAGCGGCTCGGGGCCGCCCACGCCCGTGCTGGTGATCGGCATCCAGAGGGCGCCGCTCTGGCCCGGAGACCACGACGGGTCCTCCAGCAGGTGGCAGGCCGGGAGGGACCCGGTGCGCAGGGCGATCTGGCCCTTGGTCCCATAGACGTGCAGGCCGAACCGCGACGACGCACCGTGGCGGGCCCGGTGCGACGCGAAGAAGCCCACCGTCGGCCCGCCGAAGCCGTAGCTCGCCGCGATCGCGTCGCCGGCCAGCGGCCCAATCCCCTCGGCGCCTTCCCGCACGTGCGCGCGGGTGATGGGGCTTCCCCCTTCGGTCACGCGGGCAAAGCACCACGCCGGATCTCCGGCCAGGAAGCGCATCAGGTCCATCAGATGAGTTCCCAGGACCATGAGGTCCTCGCCGCCGCCCCGCTGGTCCTCCTTTCCTCGGGCGCGGAGTTCGAGGAGATCGCCGATCCGGCCCTCGCCGATGAGCTGCCGGATGACGGCCAGCCGGGGGCTGTAGCGGGTCTGGTGACAGACCGCCGCCTGCATCCCGGTCCGGCGGCAGGCCTCGACCATCGCATCGGCCTCGGCGAGCGTTCGGCAGAGGGGCTTCTCGATCAGCACGCCGCGCACCCCGGCCTCAGCGCAGGCGATCAGCATGTCACAGTGGGCATCCAGCCATCGGGGAGCGATGCTCACCAGGTCGGGCCTGGCGTACTGCAGCATCACCCGGTAGTCCTCGAAGGCCTCCGGCGCCCGCAGCCGCGCCTGGGCCCTCGCGCGGCCTTCGGCATCGTCGTCGGCGACCGCGACGACCTCCGTGTCGGGCACGTCCAGCCACACGGTGTCGACGTCATGCCCGTAGTCGCCCCGACCCGTGCGACCGATCACCCCGACGCGGTACTTCGCAGCCATCCCGGCCCTCCTGTGGCGGCAGTTCGGAGTCGCAGTTCGTAGTTGACACCCAGCGCGGTGAGCCCCCACTATAGAGGAGAACCTGCCCGGTCGGCAATGTCCAGGAGGAGAGGAGAAGCGCCCACATGAGCTCCGAGGTCGTTCGGCTGCGCGAGGCCATTGCCGAGCTGGGGCCGGCCGAGGCGGTCGTGGATCCCACCGTCTACCGACGCATCATGACCGCCGCGAGCTTCGAGGAGCCGGATCGCGTGCCGATCTGGGACTTCATCGACTCGTGGCCGATCTACCAGAGGTTCGCCCCCGGCGAGACGGACGCCACGCGCGCCACCGCGAAGGTGTTCAACGGTCTGGGGATCGACCTGTGCCGCGGCGTGTACATGCCGGTCGCGCCGGGCGAGGCCAGCCGGCACGCCCATGTTGCGCATGCCGGAGCCTCGCGCTGGTGGGTTGACAAGCCGATCAAGACCCTCGACGACCTGCGGAGGTACGAGGTCCCGGAGCTCACCGAGGAGCAGGCCTGGCAGTGGGTCCACGCGCACGTGCAGGCGCGGGACGTGTTCGCGCCGGAGACGTTGCTGGTGCCCTGCGATGGGGTCGGCTTCCACGGCGCGTATGGGCTGATGGGGCTGGAGCTGTTCAGCTACGCCCTGTACGACTGCCCGAAGGAGATCGAGCGGCTGGTCGAGGGGCTGAACCAGCACGCCGTGATGCGTGCCCGGGTCTTCGCGGAGATGCAGCCCGGGCCGCTGTTCTTCTACGGCGACGACATCGCCTATAAGCAGCGTCCGATGTTCTCGCCGGAAGTGATGCACCGGCTGTTCTACCCGCAGCTCAAGCGGCTGTGCGACATCCTGCTGCCGGCGGGCGTGCTGCCGCTCTTCCACACGGACGGGTACATCATGGGGATCATCGAGGACCTGCTCGGGACCGGGATTCGCGGGCTGAACCCCATCGAGCCGCTGGCGGGGAATGACATCGGCGAGCTCAAGCGCCGATACGGGGACCGGCTGATCCTCATCGGGAACATCGACTGCTCGCAGACCCTCCCCCTGGGCAGCGTGGAGGACGTTCGGCGGGCAGTGAGGGAGTGTCTCCGGGACGCGGGTCACGGAGGGGGCCTGTTCATCGGGTCCTCCTCGGAGATCGTCCCGGCGACGCCCGTGGAGAACATCCTGGCCTTCTACGAGGCCTGCCACGAATACGGACGCTATCCGCTGGCGGTCTAGCGGCGTGGTTGGGCCGCGAGTGTACCGACATGGATGAGGAACCGACAACCGGCTGGTGGATCGCCCTGCGGGCGCGTCTTGAGGCGCGGGTCTACGACCTCGTCGAGCGGGTGCCGTGGCCGGTGCGCGGTGTGTGCCGCTTCGCCTATCAGGTCTGGATTCGCTACACCCACAGCGGCTCGAACGTCATCGCCGCGGCGATCGCGTTCTACGGCGTGGTCTGCCTGACTCCGTTGGGGATCATCGCGGTCGCGGCGCTGCGGCATCTCTCCGGGACCAGCTCGGCGGCGACCTGGGAGCTGGAGCGGGTGATCCGGCAGGTGTCGCCGGAGGGCGCCGCGGAGATCGTGGAACAGGTGGACTCGCTGTTCGCCTTCCCCGACCCGGCCATCACAGGGGGCCTGGGGGCGCTGGCGCTGCTGTGGGCGGCTTCGAGGCTGTTTGATACGATCCTGCGGGCGCTGAACGCTCTCTGGCCG
>VGFB01000708.1 GCA_016869015.1 Armatimonadota bacterium | reverse complement strand
CGATGATCCGGGGGGTACGCCGTGATGGATGCCGCGACACGCAGACATATCCTCGATGAGCACGGCAAGCCGGAGACGCCCTGGCGCGGCGAGCCCAACTTCGGGGGCTGGTACACCGAGGAGGAGATCGAGGTCGCCGTGCAGGCGATCCGCTCGTCGCTGGACTGGAAGGGCGAGGGCTTTGGCGGCGCCGGGCAGCAGGAGATCGTGAACCTGGAGTCCGCCTTCGCGGCCTACTGCGGGACGAGCGAGTGTGTCTCGGTCAACGGGGCGGCGGGCGGCCTGGACATGGCGCTGGAGGCCCTCGACCTCGAGCCCCACGACGAGGTGATCGTGCCCGCGGTGAACTTCCGCGCCTCCTCGATGTCGGTCATCGGGCAGGGCGCGCGGCTGGTGTTCGCCGAGGCCGACCCGCGCACGTTCCAGCTCGATCCGGCGGACGTGATCAAGCGTCTCACCCCCAACACGCGCGCCATCTTCCCGACGCACATGAACGGCCTGTCGGCGCCGATCGACGACTACCTGGAGATCGCCGAGCAGCACCCTCACCCCAAGTACGGGCCGCCGAAGGTCATCGGCGATGCGGCCCGCGCGTGCGGGGGCGGGTATCGCGGCACGAAGATCGGGAAGCGCGGCTACATGACCGTCTTCAGCTTCCATACGATGAAGCTGATGACGACCCTCGGCGAGGGCGGCGCCATCACCACCGACGATCCCGACTTGGCAGCGCGGCTGCGGGACGTGCGGATGTTCGGGGGCCAGGAGAACTGGGGCAGCAACTACAAGATGACCAAGGTGCAGGCGGCCGTGGGGTGCGTGCAGGTGCGGCGGCTGGACGAGATGATCGCCCTCCGCCGGAAACGCGCCTACGAGCGGACCGCGATGCTGGACGGCCTCCCGGGGATCACGCTGCCCTACGAGCCGCCGGACTGCGAGCACACCTTCTACCTGTACACCTGCCTCGTCCCGCGCGAGTGGGCGGGCGAGAAGCGCAACCGGCTCTGCGCGATGATGCGCGACGAGTTCGGCGTCGAGTGTGTCATCGCCAACGCGCCGGTGTACCTCAGCAGCGGCCTCATCAAGCGGTACGCGGCGAACACGACCGACCTGCCCGTGTCCGAGGAGCTCGGCGCGCGCCTCTTCTGCCCCAGCCTCCACCCCCTCATGACCGAGCGGGAGAACGCCTACCTCTGCGCCGCGCTGTGGGAGTGCGTGGAGAGGCTCCAGTAGCTCTCAGACGCGGCGAGGCGGCGGTGTGCCGCCTCGCCGTTGCACGATCCTCATCAGATCAACCGCCCTTGGTCAGATCGAAGCTCTGTCCCGAAGCCGGGACGAAGTCCGGTCCGAGTGCGTGGTACCAGAACCTGACCCAGCCCTTCGTGTACTCCCGCGGCACGCGGACCACGTCGATCGCCCGTCCCTCGGGGTCCGTCACGCCGTCGTTCTCGATCCTCAGTCTCGGCTGATCGCCCACCGGCTCCAACTCCCACTGGAACCTCACCGGCAGCTCCCACGCCGGCCGCCCGCCCCGCATCGCGAACACCGCCTCCGCCCGAATCGTCCGCTCGGCGCCGACCACCGAGCTGCTCATCGGCGCCATGCGGAAGCCGGTTCCGTCGGCGTCGTGCGCCACGCCGGCCAGCGCCAGGGCGGGCCCCCAAATACCAACCTCCTCGACAGGGGGCAAACCGACTTGCACCCCGGGCGGGGGCCAGAGCTCCTCCCCGATCTGCACGGTAGGCTGGGGGAACCGAGGCAGTCGGTAGACCACACTCAGCGGGATGTGCGGGTCCATGAAGACGGGGCACTTCGGCCAGAGCGCGAGGTCGACCGCCCCTGCGACGGCGCACAGGAACCCTTCCGGGTACGGCCCAGTGATCTCGACGACGTCGTTGGTCTTGGCCAACAGCGGCCCGGTGTACGGGGCACCGTGTCCGTCGACCAGACCCGTCGCGCGCACGAAGATCACGACCGGGAGCCAGCTGGGCACATCCACCCAGCCGCCCCACTTCCCCGGCTCCGCGGAATCATACACAGGGAACTCGCCCATGTTCAGGCGGTCACGGACGCGGTAGGCGATGGTCCAACGGCCTGCGCGCGGGATGAGAGCCTCGACTGCCTTCGCGTGTAGGGCCTGCTTCTCCTCCAGCGTGAGGTCGCGGGGCACAGCCTCGCCGACGGGCGCTTCCGGCTGAGCCACACCCGTAGACGACACTGTCAGGAGCACGGTCGCGACGTAGGCGGGAACACGGCACCACATGGGCACGGGCCTCCTCTCGCGGACCGTCATCCGCGCGTCCCTCTAGCCGCCCGTGAGGAGCTTCGCAGTCAGCGCGAGAGCGCCTACAATGATGTCGACCGTGGTGTACTTCTCCCCCCACAGGGCTCGGGCCCAGTCGAGCCAGCTCTGGGGGCTCTCCGCCACCTTCACGGGCACGGTGACCGAGAAGTCGTGTTCCTCGGTCAGGCTTCGGCTTCCTTCGCCGTAGAGGGTTGTCTGCACGGAGCTGTAGGGATAGGCTGTTGTGGGGGGCTGAGTGTTCTGCCGGTAGGTCTGCTGGCACTCGCCCTGCGGCAGCGTCCAACGAACCGTTCCCGACGCGCCCCAGTAGTACTTGGTCTCATTGGGCTCTGCATACCAGACCAGGTTGCCCGTGAACTCCTGCCCGGAGTGGACGACAGGCTTCTCCCCGCCGGCAGGCTCGGGGTGCACCAGTTCCTGAGGCACGAGTACGGGGGCTTCCTCGTGGCCAGTGACCGGGCTGTCTTGCGTGTTCAGTTGGCAGTCGAAGTAGGCCGTCTGCGGATCGTGAGGCAACCCGCCAGGTTTGTCGGTGGCGACCGTGAAGCAGGCCCGCCGCACGTTCAGGAGGGGCGGGGTTGTCGGTATGCTGCCATCCGACAGCGGCTCCTCCCGGTTCTTGCCCCAGGCCCAGCCGCCGCCCTCACCCCACTTCAGCCACACACCTTCGCCAGCGACCGTACCCAGGATCTTGCCACCAGGCTTGCAGTACTGCGAGCCGTTCGGGCACCAAGCCTTCACGTACATCGCACAACAGGCCTTGCCTGTCTGTGTGCCAGAGTAGAGCTCCTCCGGGCCCAGTTTGTAGATCTGCAAGGAGACCCCGCGCAGCCACGTGGAGCCCTCGCCGGTCTTGCCCTGACACTGGGCTATCCCTACCAACTGGAGATCCTGAGCAGTGGGTGTCGTAGGCTGTGTATAGCCGACCGTGTTGATGAGGATCGGGTTCGCCTGCACGGGCACGACGAGAGAGGCTGGAGTCAACTGACCAGGCCCCGCCCCCATCGCCCAACTGACGGTGAGCGTCGCTCCCGGAGGCGGAGAGCCCCCCTGGCAGTGCCAGTTGATGCATGTCATCGTGGGCGAAGTCGCGAGACCGTCACCGGGGATGTTGTTGTCCGGCGTACGCGTGAAGCTGAACGTCACCTGATCGACGACTATCGTCCCAGACTGGGGGGGGGGGGGGGGGGGGGGAGGCGGGGGGATGGGGGGGGGG
>VGFB01000707.1 GCA_016869015.1 Armatimonadota bacterium | reverse complement strand
GTCGAGGGGCAGCTCGTCATCGGGGAAGGCATGGGTCTTGCGGTACCGTCCGACGATCTCGCCCTCACGGTCGATCAGCCAGGAGGTGGCGTAGGGGCCGCGTTGGCTCCGCTCGGTCGCCGCCAGACAAAGGTACGTGCCGTGCTTTCGCGCGAGGGCTCGAAGGCGCTGGGGCGCCGGGCCGTCCCATTCGTGGCACGTGATGAAGGGCATGTACGGCAGCACGACCAGGTCCCACCTCCGCCCCTCGCAGGCTGCCTCCAGCGCCACCAGGGCGTCTAGCCCACGGTCGCGACCGGGGGTCCCAGCAGGCACAGCGACGCAAGGTTCACCGTCCGTCCGGCCATGAGTGAAGCCCCCTTCGGGCGGCCCGCGCCCTGCAGTGCCTGGCCGGCCGCCCTGTGCGGCGAGTGTACGGGAGGAAGGGGGGAGGTGTCCAGCGGGCAAGCCCCGGTTTCCTCGTTCCCCCGGGGTCGCCGGTCGCCTTGCGTCCGGGCCCGTGACCTGCTATGATGCCGCTGCCTGCCAAGGGGGAGTAGCAGAGCGACGGTTGTCGCTCCGGGATGGCCAACACCACGAAGGTCCCCTTCTGGTCTCCCGACCGGCGCCTCTCCGGGTGTCAGACCTTTGGCTGCACGCTAGCGCTGCGTGCGGCCGGGTTTGGGCCGCGCGTCCGGAGAAGCCGATGTCCTCGTTGAGACCCCTCCTGCCGATCTTCATCGCGATTGCGTTCACCGTGCCCGGCGTCGGGGCGGCTCTGCTTCACGTGGAGCTGTCCGCCCCCTTGACCGCGGTGGTGGCCGGCACGGCGATCCTCGCGGCCTCGTTCCTGCTGCTGTGGGCCTGCGACGCCGCGCAGGCGGATGTATCCCAATCGATGGCGCTGGCGGCCGTCGCGCTCATCGCTGTCCTGCCCGAGTACGCCGTCGACATGTACTTCACCTGGCAGGCGGGGCAGCACCCGGAGAGCGACTACGCGCATTACGCGATCGCGAACATGACGGGCGCCAACCGGTTGATCATCGGGCTGGGTTGGGCGGTCATCGCGGCCATCTTCTGGTTCCGGTCGCGCGGGGCAGTGGTAATCGGCGAGGATCGTCGGCTGGAGGTCCGCTTCCTCTCCGCCGCCACGCTCTACGCCTTCGCGATCCCGATCAAGGGCAGTCTGGCCTGGTATGACGGCGTCGTGCTGATCGGCCTGTTCGTGTGGTACCTCATCATCGCCGGCGGGCGGCCGCAGACGGACCCGGACGCGGAGGGACCGGGCGAGTACATCGCCAAGCTCCCCAAGGCCAAGCGCCGCGCGACGACGATCCTCCTGCTGCTGTTCTCCGCCGGGGCCATCATCGCGAACGCGGAGCGCTTCTGCGAGGGCCTCGTGGCAACAGGCAAGGTGCTGGGGATCAACGAGTTCTTCCTGGTGCAGTGGCTGGCGCCCATCGCCTCGGAGGCCC
Source organism: Armatimonadota bacterium (assembly GCA_016869015.1). GTDB lineage: Bacteria > Armatimonadota > Zipacnadia > Zipacnadales > VGFC01 > VGFC01. The sequence goes on along the minus strand of VGFB01000707.1, from coordinate 2,068 downwards.
CTGAGTTCGCCGTGGCCGTGATGTTTGCGTTGCGAGCCAAGGCCGGGCTGGCTTTGGGCAGCCTCATCTCCTCGAAGCTGAACCAGTGGACGCTGTTGGTGGGCATGATCCCGGCGGTCTACGCGGTGTCCGCCGGGACGCTGGCGCACCCGCTGCCGATGGACGAGCTGCAGATGCACGAGATCCTGCTGACCGCCGCTCAGTCCCTGCTGGCCGTCGTCATGCTGGCCGCCCTGCGCCTCTCGATCACCCAGGCGGTGCTGCTCTTCGTCCTGTTCACCAGCCAGCTCCTCGCGCCCGTGCTCGTCCATCAACTGGCAGGAGGCGAGGTGTGGGGCCTGCACGCCGACCAGATGCACCCCCTCTTCTCGCTCTTCTACCTGGTGGCCGCCGTCTCCCTCATTGCGGACCAACCCCGGCGCCTCATCGGTCTCTGGCGGTCGGTCGGCGGCTCCCCGACCGGATCGACCTAGCCGAATCCGTCGGCCGACGAAGGAAGGCGGGGACGGTCTGCCGGCGGAGCCCTCCGGGATACGGTGCCGAGGTCTGCGCGTTGGTTCTTTCGTGGCGCTGGTCGCGCCGCCCCGTGCCGGGCGGCAGGTGCTCCCCGAGCGCCCCGCGAATCACGTCACGGCCGGCCCGGCGCGTCGGCGCCGATCGGACACGCCCAACCCCAGACCCGGAACGGGAGATCATGCTCACCGACCGCGTCGTGAAGATCAGAGACCGCGCGCTGCGCACGCGACACACGGGAGACCCCAGGGCCGGAGGCCTCTGGCAGGAATCCCTCGAGCAGACCGAGGGCGAGCCGCAGATGGTCCGCGACGCGAAGGCGCTCGCCCACTACTACCGGCATCAGGACGTGACCATCCGTGAGGGCGAGCTGCTGGTGGGGGCGCCGCCGGGGCTGACCACCGACCCGGAGGTGATCACGCCGGCGGTCTTCGGCCGGCGTGACTGGGAGCCCCCGACGGGCTACTGGCCCGTGCCGGAGGAGACGCACGCCTTCTGGCGCGCCGGAATGCTCTCGCCCGCGGGCAACCACACCACCCTCGATTACGAGACGGTCTTCGCCGTCGGCTTTTCCGGCCTCATCGACCGCATCGACGAGCGCATGGCGCGCCTGGCGGAGGGGGAAGACGAGCAGCGGCAGTTCCTGCAGGGGCTTCGGATCATCGCCGAGGGTTTCGTCGACCTCAGCAACCGGTATGCCGACGAGGCCGAGCGCCTTGCCGCCTCCGAGCCCGACCTGCAGCGCGCGGCTGAACTCCGGACCATCGCCGCCAACTGCCGCCGCGTTCCAGCCCAGCCTCCACGCACCTTCTGGGAGGCCTGCCAGTGCGCGTGGTTCGCGTTCTTCTTCCTGCCCGATGCTCCGGGGCGGGTCGACCAGTACCTGGCCCCGGCCTGCGCCGCCGAAGTCGAGGCCGGCACTTTGGATCGGGACCTCGCCAAGGAGCTGCTCTGTTGCCTGTGGGTGAAGTACTTCGAGTCCGTTGGCGCGACCAGCGGCGTGAGCGCCCACAACCACCTCACTCTAGGCGGCCTTCGGCCCGACGGCTCGGACGGCTCCAGCGAGGTCACGATGCTCTGTCTGGAGGTCGTCGAGGAGCTGAAGCTCCTCCGGCCTCAGGTCGGCGTCCGGTGGCACCGAGAGCTGCCCGGCGAGGTCCTGGCTCAGGCCGTCCGCGCCCTTCGCTCGGGCACCGCCAGCCCCGACTTCTGCAGCGACGAGCAGATCGTGCCCGCCCTCACGCGGATCGGCGTCGCCGTCGAGGACGCGCGGGACTTCTCCCTCTCCGGTTGCCATGAGGTCATCGTCACGGGCAAGGCACAGATGGGGTCGGTCGAGGGCTTCATCAACATGCCCAAGATCCTGCGGATGACCCTGGGCCTCGAGCCGGGCCTGGAGCCCGACGCAGACCTGGCGGGGATCGAGTCCTTCGAGGGCCTTTGGCGGCGCCTCGAGGCCTCGATGGACCTCGTCGCCGAGGCCGCGCACCTGTCGGCCGTCGGGCGTGACCAGGCGGCCGCCGAAGCCCCGGGCGGGAACCTCGCCGCGTCGCTC
>VGFB01000706.1 GCA_016869015.1 Armatimonadota bacterium | reverse complement strand
GCCGGGGTTCTACGGGCTGGCGGCGCAGGAGCTTCAGCGGCGGCATGGCGCCGTCACGCTCTTCCTGCCCGGCGCCTTCGGCTCCAGCCACAACACGGGGGAGTTCGGCTCGACCGCGAACCTCCATGCGGTGCCCCCGGCGGAGTGCGTGCATCGCGTTGTGGCGGCGGTTGAGGAGGGCCTGAGATCGGCCGAGCCCCTGGCCGTCTCCCCGATCCAGGCGCTCAAGCGGCCCTTCGCATACCGGATCCGGGAGTTCGATGAGACGGAGGAAGAGGCGGCGGTGAAGTACTGGAGCGAGACCTATGCGCCCGAGGACCCCCTGATCCACCAACGCATCTTCCGCGAGGACCGGGCGCAGCTGGCTCCGCTGCAGGGGCAGGAGCGACAGACGTGGCTACGGGTGATCCGGCTGGGGGAGATCGCCCTGGTGGGCGTGCCGGGCGAGCTGTTCGCGCGGCTGGGGCTGGAGATCCGCCGCCGGTCGCCGTTCCGACACACGTACGTCATCGGCCTGGCGAACGACACCATCGGCTACATCGGGGACCGCGACGCCTACGACCTCGGCGGGTACCAGCTCTGGGCCGGGTTGCACAGCCCCTCGGCGCCGGGGACCGGGGAGGCGCTGGTCGAGCAGGCGCTGGCGATGCTCCGAGAGGTTGCGGGATGAGACGGAGGAAGCGCGCTACTCCAGCCTCGCATCGGCCCACTCGGCGTGGTCGGAGTAGATGTTGTCGCCGGCGTCGGTGGTCGTCAGTCGCAGCCGTAGCGCGCCGGTGATGTCCACGTCGATCTCCGCGGCCGGTTGTCCGCCGCGCAAGATGTCGCTCTCGAAGACCTTCTCCCATTGCCCGTTGCGCTCGACCTCGACGAGGAACGTACATGAGCCGGCGTTCTGTGCCGAGTCGTCGATGCCGACCCAGGCCTGGAACCGCCTGGCCGCCGCCAGGCCGCGCTCCAACGCGTACTCCACGGTCGCCCGGCCGCCCCGGTCGGTCGTCTCGGGGTGGGTGCTGAGACCCTTCGCGAACTGCCGGCCCGCGATGCGGATGGGCTCGCCGGTGTAGTTTCCGTCCTTCTTCAGTCCGCCGTGCACGAAGGCGTCGGCAGGCGCGAGGTCGCTCAGGTAGACACCTTCGCCCGGGCCGAGCTTCAGCACCCGGTAGACGGCGCTCGCGGTGCCGGACCGGCTCTCCGGGTGGTCGCCCGGACCAAAGGCCACGGCCCGGACGGTGGTCGTGTCGGCGAGGCGGATCGGCCCGGTGTAGCGCGCGGCAGCCTGCGCGGGCCCCGTGCCGTCCAACGTGTACCGGATGATCGCTCCGGGCGTGCGACAGCCCAGAGTCACTTCCACCTCTCCCACGAATCCGCCCGACTGCGGCTCGATCCAGGGCGTCGCCGCCGGCAGCGCTCGTCGGTACTCGTCCACTACCAGCCCGATCCGCCCGAAGGGGATCGCCTCCAGACCCGGGATCCTCCCGAACGCCTCCGCGTCGGGCCGCAGCGCGAAGTCCTCGTGGGCCGCATCGACGAAACCGGGGTCGTCGTTGGTCTCCCAGTTGGCCTCAAACATGCTGTGTTCTCGGGCCTCCTGCGCCACGTTCATCTGCCCGCAACGGAACATGAGGTTCCGCTCGATGACATTCCCGGCCGGTAGGCCGTTCTCGACCTCCAGGATGTCGGCCAGGTCCGGGTAGCGGGCGCGCCACAGCTCGCCCTGATAGGGCACCTCCTTCAGGTCGTTGCGCAGCTTGTGGTAGACTTCCTGCCCCTCCAGCCATTCGCCGCCCATGCCTCGGTTATCGATGTGGAGCGGGATCGGGCAGTTGACCATCACGTTGTCCCGCAGGATGTTGTCCCGCCCGCCGCCGATGAGGAAGGCTCGGTACACGTCGCGGACCACGTTCCCGACGCAGACGGTTCCGCACGCGGTGTCGTCCAGGTAGACGGCCTGGTTGCCCACGCCGCTCCCGCCGCCGACAGCGTGGAAGTAGTTGTGGCGGATCACCGTGCCCCGGACGGTCCAGTTGCGGCCCGTGTAGATCGCCCCGGCATCGTCGGACTCCAGACAGACGTGGTGGATCTCGTTGTACTCGATCAAGTGCTCGTTCCCGCCGAAGTCCATCGCGTGGTGCGGCGCATCGTGGATGAGATTGTGCGAGGCTCGACAGCCCACGCCGTTGAGGTTGATGGCGTCGCGATGGGCGCGGAAGAGCCGCCCGAAGTGGTGAAGGTGGTTGTTCTCCGCATAGTTGCCGCAGGGCGTGAGGGTCGCCCGGTCGCCCCCGCTGAGCGAGATGCCGCCGCCTCCCATGTTGTACAGGTCGCAGGCGCGGACGCCGTTGTTCGTGCCGCCGTCGATACGGATCGCGTCGGTGGCGATGTTGCGGATGGTGCAGCCGACGAGGCGGTTGTCGTGCCCGCCGGTCACGGTGACGGCGTGTCCCCGCGCGAACTCGAGGGTCAGGCCCTGCAGCGTGACCCACTCCGTGCCGTTCAGAGCCAGCAGCGGGTCTGCCAGGAGGGAAAGGCCGATCTCCCGGCCCTCGAGCGGCTCCGGCGGCCACAGGTACAGCGCGCCGGTCGTCCGGTCGAGGAAGTACTCACCGGGGGAGTCCAGCTCCTCGAGGAGGTTCAGCGCGAAGAACTCGCCGACAAAGCCCGTGCCGAGACCGTAGACATGGGGCGCCGTGAAGGCGATGGTCTTGGCTTCCGGGTCGATCTTCGCGACCTTCAGGCACTCGTCGAACCACTGGAAGGCCCAGTGGCCATTGAGGTAACCGTTGTCGGCCTGAGCCCACCGCGCGGGCCGATCGCCGTCATACTGGAAGGTGCCCCCGCGGTCCGGCGCCTCGCCCCAGCGGGGCTTCGAGCCGGGATCGACGACCTTCGCGACGCGCGCATAGCCCTCGTTCGGCCAGCGCGCCAACGTCATCGGCCGGCTGTCGACGAACAGCTCCGGCCAGCCGGCATACCCGCGGAACTTCGCGGGCCACTCCGCTCCGAAGTCGGTCAGCCCGAGGGCCTTCAGATCGGCCTGCAGCACCTGCGGTCGCGCGCCCGGGTCCAGGCGCGCCAGCACCCCGACATCCGTCACCGGCGCGAACGCCCCGGGCGGGACAACCGGCCCGCCGACGATCCGTACTGTCTCGCCCTCGGCCGCTCGATAGGCGATGGGTGCTTCCGCCGAGCCCGAATCCTCGTCGGTCAACTGGAAGCTGCGCTCCAGGCGGTATGCGCCTGCGTGGAGCCATACGGTGATTCCGCCCGCCGGCAGCGGGGCTCGGGTCTTGCTCTCGCGGACGGCATCCCTGGCGCGCTCCAGAGTGGCGAACGGCCTCGCCCGGGTTCCAGGATTGCGGTCCGCGCCCCGGGGGCTGATGTGGAACTCGGCCCCCCACGCCCGAATCGCAAGGGCCGATAGGCAAACGGCGATCGCCGCCAACGCCGGACCGGGCGTGCCCATGCCGGGAAGCCTCCCTGGGGAATGGTACGGCGGGACTGTCGCCTGCCGGTTCGTGCCT
>VGFB01000705.1 GCA_016869015.1 Armatimonadota bacterium | reverse complement strand
CCCAGCACATCGACGGTCATGATGTAGGAGCCCTCGATGGCGCCGAGATCGGGGCCCCGGTACTTCGCGATGGTGCGGCCGCGGATCAACTCCCGCTGCGGGTCGGCGTCCCAGTAGACGGTGCGCGGAGCAAGGCCGAGGTCCTCGTTGGAGAGCAGCTCGCCTTGGGCGCTGTAGAGCCAGCGCTTCGTCTTGTCATCTCGCTCGCCGCCGGAGCACTCCCAGCCGGGGTGCGCCGGGTCGATGTCGGAGCACATCCCCTGCCCGTGAACGTGCTTCGTGGCCTCGGGCAACCCCCAAAGAACCGTGCCGGTCTTCGCCTCCACAAGGCACATCCCGTTGCTCTGACGCGGGGGCTCGATGCCGTAGTAGATCTCCAGGCCGACGCGTAGCGGGTCGATGTCGCCCACATACATGTGGTCGGGATGGCCCTGACCGGTGCTCCAGAGGCCCGCGCCGTTGTCGTCGAGCGCTGAGGAGCCCAGGATCACCTCGTCCCGCCCGTCCTCGTCGACATCGGCGGCGATGGTGATGTGCGCGCCCTGCCCGCGATAGCCGGCGAACTCCTCCTTCTCTTCCCACCGCCAGAGCTCGGTCAGCTGCCGGTTGCGGAACTGATAGGCCACGGCCTTCATCGTGTTGTACGTCCCGCGCTCGACGATCAGGCAGGGCGTCTTCCCGTCCAGATACGCCACGCACAGCTGATTCCGCGAGGCGTAGTTGTAGGCCGGGAAGCGGTCGCGCGAGGGCCAGTCGGTGCGCGCAATCTCCTTGCCGGTTGCGCCCTCCAGAATGGTCACGTACTCGGGACCGCTCTGCACGAGGCCCTGCTCGTCGCGTGGATCACCCTCCCCCGTCTTCGCGACGACCTCGGCCTTCCCGTCCCCGTCAAGGTCGTAGACCACCATCGGCGAGTACCAGATGCCTTGCTCGATGGCCCAGCCGAGGTCGTGGCGCCACAGGAACTTGCCGTCCGCGTCGTACGCCTCGAGCTTGTAGGTGTCGGGACTGGCCTTCCAGTACTCGATGTAGGGGTCGATGTTCGTGTTCGGTTGCTTGAGGACGAAGTCCAGCCGCCCGTCGCCGTCCAGGTCCGCGATGCCGACCTTCTGGAAGTCGTGGTCGCCGTCGAGCTTGATCGACACGTACGGCTTCGCCTCGGCCGAGGGCACGACGCGCGCGGAGCCCAGCGGCTCGCCGCGCAGCGGCGTCCCGGCCTTGCGGACTTCGTAGAGATACTCGGCGCCCTCGCGGAGCCCCTCATCGATGTAGTCCGTGGTGGCTGAGAGGGGTTGCGGGTTGACCCTCGCGGCACGTTCGTTCTCGGCGATGCGGTACAGGTCGTAGGCCATGCCCTGCGGGTCTTCGGCGAGCAGCCGCCAACTCACGTGCACCGCGTTGTTGCCGATGGGGATGGCCACCATCCCCCGGTCGAGCTTCTCCACCACGCGCTGCTTCGCCCAACCGGTGACCTGCGGCTTCTCGGGTCGCGGAGGCAGGCCGGGGGTCAGGGAGACGTCATCCACGTACACGTGGGTCGAGCCGCCCTCCACGAACCGCACGTAGACCTCATCACACCCCTCCGGGATGCGCGCGCCGCCCCGCAGCTCCGTCCAGTCCCGGCCGACCGTCACGTTGTCGCCGCCGATGCTCCAGCTCAGCGTCTTCCCGCCGCCGAGGGCTACGACCGCCAGCTCGACACCCTCGGCCCCGTCGCCCCGCGCCCAGGCGCTCACGGTAAGCTCATCGCCGGGCTTCACGGCAAAGCGCTTGCCGCTGCTGAACGCCCAGTCCTGCTCGCCCTCGAAGACGATGTAGACCGCCTGGCCGCCGTTGCGGCCCTCCCCGGGGGCAACGGTGGCCGAGCCGCTGCCGTCGCGCGACCACCAGCCCCAGTCGATCGGCTTGCCGTCAGCCGCCTGCTCGAACCCGGCGTTGGGGATCGCCAGCTCCGGGCTCTGACCCCCGGCGGCCAAGGGCAGGAGGGCGAGGAGGCAAAGGACGAGGCGGGACATGGGGGGACCTCCCTTGGAGGCACGGGGCACTTCGGGGGCAGACAACGAGACCCGGCGCGGCTGGGTCTCGTCGTCAGTCCCCCAACGCAAGTGACCGTCGGCGCTGCAAACGCCCTACTTGCCGCGCTTCTTCCTCGGGGCCTTGTCCGGCGCCGGCTTGGCGGCCTTCGCCTGCAGACGCTGCGCGGTCACCGGGTCGCCGATGTGCAGGCAGTTGTAGGCCTGCTCGGAGGACTCGAACGGGCCCTCATGCCCCCCGGCGGTGCCATGCCAGTTCAGGTTCGTGTACATCGGGTTCGTGCGGCGCGTTTCCTTCTCGCGCTTGGCGATCCACCGCTGCATCTGGTCCTCCAGCGCCGCCACGATCTTTGGCTCGGACTCCGCGAGGTTGTTGTACTCCTCCGGATCATCCAGCAGGTTGTACAGCTCCACCTCGGGCTTGAAGTGGAAGTCGGGCTCCAGCGCGTGCATGAGCTTCCACTCACCGGTCCGCCACCCGTGCTTGCGCATCCAGGTGCACTCGGTGATGTAGAAGCCGCTGTAGTTCGTCGGCACCGTGCCTTCGACCAGGGGGATCTGGCTTACGCCGTCAAAGCCGATCCCCGGATCCACGTCGAGCATGTCCATGATCGTGGGCACGAGGTCCTGGTGCAGCGTGATGCCGTCAACCACTTCGCCCTCGGGCAGCACGCCCGGCCAGCGCATGATCAGCGGAATGTGCAACGTGCAGTCGTACATCCCGTGGTGGTCGAACCAGCACTCGTGGTCGTAGAGCGTCTCGCCGTGGTCGGAGTTCAGGATCACGAGGGTGTCCTCGGCGATCCCCAACTCCTCCAGACGGGTGAAGAGGCGCTGCATGGAGGCGTCCATGTACGCCAGCGCGCCGTCGTACTGGGCGGTCACATACTCCGCATCCGTGATCCCGGGGGGCATCCAGCAGGCGAAGTAGTCCCAGAAGGGCTTGAAGGCCTTCACCGGGTCCATCGACCGGTTCCTCGGGTCGAACTCATCGTCCGAGTAGAACATGCGCTCAAAGGGCGCCGGCGGAAGGTAGGGGCTGTGCGGGTCCATGTGGCGCAGGAAGAGGAAGAAGGGCTTCTTCCCCTTCGCGAGCCGGTCGAGCTCCGGGATGGCGACGGCGTTGAGGTTGTCGGCCTTCAGGCTCGGCCGGTGCTCCCAATCGCCCCAACCCTCGAAGTTGAGGTAGTTGTCGAAGCCCCGCGCGGCCGGGTTGCCCTGGAAGCCGACGCTGGTGGTCTCGTAGCCCTGCTTCTTCAGGATCTCCGGCAGCGACTGCACGCCGTCCGCGAAGGCCCCGACGTGCCGCAGGGCAACGATGCTCGTCCCGAAGCAATCGAGCCCGCTGAGCATGGTCCCATAGCCGGAGGTCGTGGGCACGTGCGGGCAGTAATTGCGCTCGAACAGCACGCCCTGCTCCGCCAGCTCGTCGATGTGGGGTGTGGTCAGTCGATCGTACCCATAGCAGCTCATGTGATCGGCACGGAGACTGTCC
>VGFB01000704.1 GCA_016869015.1 Armatimonadota bacterium | reverse complement strand
GTGGAACTGCTGCCCGGACCGCAGCGCCCGGGGCCACAGGCCGTCGCCCCACTCCTTGCGCGGGAAGACGAGCGGCTTACCCGGTACCTGGCACTGACTCCAGGCCTGGGCGCTCATGGTGGGAACGACAAGCGCCCCGTCCTCCCGGATGTGGCCAAAGAGCCCCAGTTTGCTACCGGTGACGTCCAGGACTACGCCCAGCACGCGCTCATAGAGGTCGATGTCGTTAGTGGCGGTCAGGAAGACCGTGGCCACCTTCTGCAGCAGTTCGGTGGGCGCGGCCGGCCGGTCGGTTCCTGGTGGATGCCGCGCCTCCAGCTCAGCCAGGCGCGCGCGAACGGCCGCCAGCTCCTCCAGCAACTGAGCCTTGGTCATGCGGGTAGCGTCCATGGCGCCCCACCTGGCAGACGGTCGCTGGGATGGCCGTTGGTGAAGCACGGCGCTGGCGGCCAACGACGGGACGCGGCATGGGCAACCGCCACGAGCGGGTGGACGGTTGCGGCTCGCGCGCTTCCCATCGGGCGCGTCCGTAGGGACGAAGCCGGGCGGACTCGCCCAGTCATCGCTCGTACCGGGCGTCCGCCGGGCTTGCGGGCGCGGGTACGGGGAGGTATCATGGCGGTCGACCCAACACAACTCGACCGATGGCGGAGGCTTCCCCCCATGGCCACGATCTACCTCCTGTGGATGCTCTGCTCCGGCGCTGCCTGCCAGTCCCCGCCCCTGGTCGCTCACTTCCCGTTGGACGAGGGACAAGGGCTCGTTGTGCGGGATGCGGGCCCGAGCGCGCTGGTGGGCGAAGTGCACGGGGCGGTGTGGGTGAGCTATGGCAAGGGGCACGTGCTGTCCTTCGATGGGGAGGACGATTACGTGCGTTGCGAGGCGGCGGCGCTGGACCTGCGCGGGCCGCTGACGCTGAGCGCGTGGGTCTGGCCGGAGGAGACGCCCACCAGCGAGGTCGGCATCGCGGGGAAGCAGTTCTCCAGCTACCTGCTGACCTACTACCTCGACCGCAAGGCGTGGTGGTACATCGGCTCCGGGACGAACCACGCGACCGCCCAGGCGCCGCCGGGGATGTGGTCGCACCTCGCGGGAACCTTCGACGGGGAGCAGCTGCGGCTGTACGTGAACGGGGCGCTGGTTGGCGAGGCGGCCTCGACCTTCGAGGCTACGCCTCCGGGCGGCGCCTTCTTCATCGGGTGTGTCATGGGCGATCCGGAAGCGAGCGACCCGGCGTACAGGACGACAGGTCACTTCCGCGGCACCATCGCGGAGGTCCGACTATACTCGGGCGCCCAGACCGGCGAGGAGATCGCGGCCCAGCACAGAGCAGGCATCCGGGAGCGGTTCGCGGCAATCGCGGAGGAGTGTCCGCCGCTCCGCGGGGGCGTGAGCCTTGCGCGGGACCGCTTGCGCGTGCGTGTCAGCCCGACGGGCGCTGTTCAGGTCAGTCGCGGGAGGGGGTTCTGCCTCGTCGAGAGCGCGTTCTCATACCCCGGAAAGGCGCTGGGGTGGAACCGCCTATCCGAGAGGAAGGCCGAGACAGAGCTCGGCTGGGAGCCCGCGACGGACAAGGTCGGCGACGGGTCGGTGCGGCTGACGGCCGCGGGAGGACACTACTCGCTGGAGCGGAGCGTGAGAATCGAGGCGGGGCGCGTCGAGATTGCAGACACGCTGGAGAGCCTCTCGGACCAGCCGGTCGGGGTGTTCGTGACCCACCAACTCGTGACGCCCGAGCTACTGAGTCAGACTCGCCTGGGCTATGGCGCCGCCGACCCCTTCGTCTTTGCCGCCTGTTCGGCGGGCGACCTGGGACTCCTGGCGGAGGATGACGTGTCGCGGGCCCAGTTCACCCCCTTCGCCGCTCCGAACCGCGCCGGGTACCGGCTCGATCACCTGGCCCTCGCGCCCCGAGGCGCCGTAACGCTGAGATGCGCGGTCTACGTTCTGCCGCCGACCGGCGAAGCACTCCCGCTGGTGAACGCCATTCGGCGCGACTGGGGCAGCAATCACACGATCCTGGGCCCGGGCAGCTTCTTCGACGCGAATGACCCGATCATCAGCGATCCAGCGCGGCTCAGGGCCTACCTCGAGCGCCGCAAGCTGCGCGTCGCGATGCTCTCGCCGTGGCTGGACTACGACCCGGGTTCGATGGATCGCGTGATGCCGCGCGAGGAGTACCGGGCCATGATGCAGCGGGCGGCGGCGGCGATTAGGGCGGCCGGTCCGGAGGTGCAGTGCCTCGGGTCGATCGAGACGGACTGGGTGACGATCTACCCTGAGACGATCCCCGGCGGTGAGAAGCTGCCGGTCGACGGCCCGGGCGGCCACGGTCCGACGTGGATCAGCCCGGAGGCGACGGCTGTGCTGGACGCCTCCGACCTGCCGTGGAAGGACAGCATGAAGCGCGACGAGACCGGGCGCGCGATGCTGGAGCTCTACACGCGCAGCGGCAAGCCGCAGACGGCGCTGGGCGTGTACCCGCGGGTTGGCAACTACCAGGCGCGGTTCCTGCTCGAGCAGGCGCGGTTCCTGATTGAGGACTGTGGACTCGACGGCTTCTACATCGACGAGTTCGCGCCGTACTGGGTGCGCAGCCACGAGCGCTGGGACGGCTTCACCGCCGACCTCGACCGGCGCACGGGGGCGGTCGTGCGGCAGTACACCGACGCGGGGCTCGTGGGGGCGGAGTTCCGACTGGAGCTCAGCGAGTACGCGCTGTCGCGGGGGAAGGTGATGGTCGGCAACACCTTCGCGACCACCTGCGCGGAGAACGCGAGGCCGGTGATGCGCTTCGCCGAGACCTGGAGCAGCTTCGACGTGCTCGGCCTCCCCGAGATCGGCAAGCCCCCCTACAACCAGTACATCGCCTCGGGGCAGCTCGGGACGCCGATCGGGCTGGGGGTGTTGCAGCCCGCCGGGCAGATCCCCAGCGCGGAGCTGCTGATGCGAGGGCTGATCCTGTACCTGCGCCACGGCGTGCTGCTGTATCACTACTTCTACGGCGACGTGCCCGAGGCCGGGGAGGGCAGCGGGGAGTACGGCCCGATCAACCACCTGTTCCCGATCACGCCCGTCGAGCTCTTTGAGGGCGGGATCATCGGGGAGGAGCGCATCATCTCCTGCGTCTCGCGGGAGTTCACCTGGAGCGGGCCCCGCGAGCCACGGGTGCTCGTGTTCGGCATGGACGGAAGACGTACCGAGGGCGGATCCGACCTCCGCAGAGCAGGAGATGGCTGGATCGTGAGTTTTAGGTTACGGGATTGGGAGGAGATTGGGGTTGTAGAGTGAAAAACGGGACGGAGGCGTCTTCCGTAACGGGCTGAGAAGCGCTTCCGTCCCATTCCTCAGCGGAGAGCGACGGCTTGGTAGACGCCGACGCGGGGGAGGACAAGGCCCGTGTCGGTGAGCGCGACGGGCTCGCCCTCGGGTTCCAACGTGGCCCGGGTGATCTGCTGCCGGAGGTCGGAGCGCAAGGTGATTGGGACCTCGCGCAGCACGTCCTCCTCGCCGCGCGCCTGGATGGACTCGCCC
>VGFB01000703.1 GCA_016869015.1 Armatimonadota bacterium | reverse complement strand
GCGGGGTCGGTCGCGTCGGTGGTCAGCGCGTAGCCCGGCTGGGGCGAATAGCGTAGTGTGAGCCCGGCGGCGAGGTTGCCGGGGGCGATGAGCTTGGTGAACTGATCGCGGCGGTCGAAGACGTTGTCGAGCCACTCGCGCTCGCCCTGCGGGGTCGGTGGGAGCGCGGGCAGGTTCGCCGGTCCGGCCACAACGGCGAGTTCGTCGGCGATGACGTGGCCCTCGGTGGCCAGATCGAGACGCACATAGCGGGCCTGGTAGCCGGCCCGCAGCGTGAGGGCGTAGAGCGCCGGCGGCTCCGCCGGCACCGGCTCGAACGTGAGCGCGGGGTCGTCGTCGGGGTGGACCTTCCGGCTGACGCGCATAGCGGAGTGGAAGCTGTCGCCATCGGCACTGAGCGACAGGATGATCTGGCGGGGGAGGGTGTTCTCCTTGCTCAGCGACGCCTGCCGCCACAGCACCTGCCCGACGGGCTGCACGCTGCCCAGGTCCACCGTGACCCGCACATAGGGCGTGTAGGCCCAGCCGACAGCGCGCCGGTCGGTGTGCATCTGCTGCCCATCGCCCGCGAGTACCCCATCGGTGAGTTGCTTCGCGTCGTCGGCGTCAACGGCATAGGCGTAGCCAGGCACGGGGCGCAGGTCGGGGGTCTTGCCCGCGGCGAGGCTCGGGCCGCCCTGCAGGGAGTCCCAATCCGCCTGCGTCGGCACGGGGGTGATGCTCCAGCCCTGGCCGCTGCGCACCGCTGCGGGCGCGGCATACGTTAGGCCTGCGGAGAGCAGGCAGCCGACGATGGTCGTGCCACTGCAGCGCATTACTGTCTCCTCTATCGAGGCCGGCAATGTGTTGCCGGCGCCCATTCCTGCACGAACAACCGCAAGTCCCGCGACTACCTCGCCGCCCACTCCAGGGCTCGTCGGCGTAGCCGTGTCGCCACGTCATCGCCTGCCAGGGCGCGGAGCATGGCCTGTGCCGCCGTACGGACGCGCCGACGCTCGGCCTCTGCCTCCTCAGTCGGGAGTTCGGACAGGGCGAGTAGCGTGTAGCAGAACGGGTATCGGGCCAGCGCCTTGCCCCGCCCCTGCCGGCAGAGCTGAAGCAGGCGATAGTTCATGATGAAGTCCATCCCGCCATGGCCGCCGAGCCGTCGGGCCAGACTATCGTGCCGATTCGCGCGGGCGACTGGGAGGACCTGCCCGCGCGGGCGGGGACCATGTGCCGTCGGCAGGTGGCGATACGAACAGCGCCCTGTTCCATGGCCATGACCCCGGCCACCCCTCCAGGATGAGGGTCTGGGCGGTGGGGCCGGGCCTGACCGGGAGCGGCCTCAGCCAAAGGAGATGGACGCCGCCGCCCGCCAGGAGTGCGTACTCGTCGCGTATCGTGAAGCGGTCAGGGGACGGGGGTTCAGTGCGGCGCAGCTACTGGCTGTAGTACTTGCCCCAACAGCACCCGGCCTCAATCTCGGCCGAGAAGGTCGTCTCCGAACCCGACGGCCTGGTTGTCACCGCGTGAACTGCACACAACGGTTGATTTCGAAGCTCGGCACCTTGGCGGCTGTTGTGTTCTCTGTTCTGGTCATGGCCAGACGTTCGCCCGTCAGCATCTCGGTTGCCGTGGCTGCCGGGAAGAGTGCCGGATCCAACTCGATGGTGACCCCTGTGCAAGGGGGCGGCGCGGCGCCCTCCGGATCCTCGTAGTTATCCCACGCATTGGTAAGCGCGACAACGAACCGCTCGTCTTGCGGGTGCCGGTAGTAAGCGGCATGCATGGTAGCCGGACCGCTGACCTGCACTGGCGGCCGGCCAGCAGCGGCACTGACATCGGCCAGCAGTGCGCTCATCCGAGTGGTCCTCCCCGCCGCGGTATACCAGTCTTGCCCTGTCGCCAACCGCAGCACCACCCCACCTTTCTGCCTCCAGCGGGCAATGGCGGCGCTCTGCCCTTCGGTCACTTCGTCCGGTGAGGCCAGTATGAGCACCCGAGTCTCGTCCGGAAGGCCATTCGCCAGCTGCCGGTCATTGATCGTCACCACGGGCAGATGCGCCCGCACCATGCTCTCGAAAGCACCGATGGCCGGGGCAATCACGTCCTTCCAGAGCCCGGCCTCGTCGTTCATTCGACGGTTACGCGCGCGTTCGCTAATGTGGATCGCCGCCCAGCCATAGGGTCGCACCTTGTCAAGGGCGGACGAGACCTTGGCCCCATTCGCGAAGGTCGATCCGAATAGGGCTTTGGCACCGCTGATATCCTCAATGGCCATGCTCGCGACACAACCATAGGAATAGGCCGCGGCGGACGCGCGGAGCGCGTCTCGCTCCGACTTCACGCGCGGTATCCACATGAGCGGCGGTCGGCCATCACAGGAGTCACGCACCAGGCTCCACCCGAGCGCGGTCTGGATGTCGAACGAGGGCGGGCTGAAGCCAGGCAGCTCTGCTGCGCTCCGGTGCTGCCTTGCGTTGCCCCCGAACTGCTTCTTGAACTCCGTCTTGGAGCTGTCGGCGATGGCGAGGAAGTCGGCCGTCAGTTGGGGCTGGCTGAGGAAGCTCGGATAGCCCGAGCTCCCGATGGCGAACCGGACATGCGGGTTGATCTTCGTCACCGCGGCGCGCCATTGCGTGAACGTCTCCTGCAAGCTCCGCGAAACGAAGCGAGAGACCTCGAGATACTCCGCCGAACGGTCGCCCGCCAACGGCACCTGGCCCTCGCCGTCCTCGATCGCGTTGGCACCACCGCCTTTGGGTTCGGTCGGTGTTGTCCCGCTCGCTACCCGCAAAGGGAACGGCTTGCCGGTTACGGCCTCGAACCGATTCTGACAAGAAGCGCAGGTACAGACCTCCGGCATGTGCCAGGAATCAAAGTAGAACATGTCAATCCCACGCCGCGCGAGTTCGCAAAGCCGCGTCTGCACGAAGTCGCGATAGGATGAGTTGACGCACAGCACGTCGTAACGGGGCTCTCTTCGCCCCTTTGACCCGCGCGGGTCTGGGACCGGCCGGCCGGCGGTATCCCGGCACAGCCACTCGGGGTGTTCTTGCTGCGCCCACCCATCTGACATGTAGCGGTAATAGCCGATGCATTTCATGCCATTGCTGTGGACGCTCTCGATGATCTCTCGGGCAAGATCCCGCTGCCGCGCGAACTCGTGTGTCTCACCCACGGCACTGGGCCACCAAGCTCCCTCACCCGAGGTATCCAGGAGCAAGGTGACAGCTCTTGCCCCGATGTCGGCGAGCGGCTTGTGCAGGTCCAATCCTCCGCTGTCGTCTTTCAGGCGGTACCTCACGCAATGCGCCTGGACACGGTTGGCCTCAAACCAGTCGGGAACGTCGGCCTCGGCGGATGCGACCGCACTGGAGCCCAGCAGCAGGAAGCAGGAAGCGGCGACAACGGCCGCGCCCACCCCCAGCGCGGTACGAACCTCGTGTCGCGTCATGCCGTGATCTGCCATGAGAGCCCTCCGGCTCTGTGGTCGGGAACACGCGGCACGATAGACGCGCGGCCGGCCCAACCTATTCCCCGCGGGTGCTTGCA
>VGFB01000702.1 GCA_016869015.1 Armatimonadota bacterium | reverse complement strand
AACCGGCTCGCCGAGCAGCTCAAGCGGGACGGCATCGAGGCCGACGCGATCCACGGCAACAAGCGGCAGAACGCCCGTACCCGGGCGCTGAAGCAGTTCAAGGACGGCGAACTGCGCGTGCTGGTCGCCACGGACATCGCGGCGCGCGGGCTGGACATCCGGAGCGTCTCGCATGTGATCAACTACGACATGCCCAACACGGTCGACGACTACATCCACCGCATCGGCCGCACGGGCCGGGCGGAGCAGAGCGGAGACGCCCTGACGCTGGTCACCGCCGACGACCACGCCACCGTGCAGGACATCGAGCGCGTCCTGGGCACGGGCATTCCGGTACGGCGGATCGAGGGGTTCGACTACGGGATGCCGTCGGTCACGTCGAGCGGCTCGGGCGCGGCCCGCACGCCGACTTCCTACCGCTCGCGCCCGAAGGGCCCCTCCTACGGAGGCCGCCGGCGCTCGCGGCCCGGTGCGGTGAGGGTCGCGGCCTCGCGGTAGCTGCCGTCTTGCGGCGCCGGGCGTCACTCGATGCCCGGCGCCGCGGGCTCTTCATCCCTTACGGCGCGATGAACTCGTCGCGCGGCTTGTCGGCTTGGGCGATGATCCGGCGGAGGGTGTCCACCACGATCCGAGTGCGCTCGGGCACCGTCGTGCGTCGGGAAGGGTCGCCCGGATGCACCCACACCTCCCCATGCGGCGCCCGACGGACACATCGGAACCCGTTGCGCTGCAGGATCCGCTTCACCACGGCCGACGACAGAGGAGCCAGCCGGGTCATCCGAGCGGCACGTCCTTGGGCGGAATCTCAGCCCCCATCTCGGCAAGGGCAAGCAGCATCTCACGCGTGAGCTCGCCGATTGCCTCGACGACCTCGCTCTCCGTCGGCGCCTGCGCGACTGCCTGAACCGAGGGGCACTCCGCAACCCACTCGCCGGTCTGCGCGTCCCGCCAGCGCTTCGTGAAGTACCCGTCTACCACCCCAACGCGCAGGCTCGCGAACGCCTCCTGCAGACCCTCGATGCGAGCCTCCAAGTCCGGCGGCGCGGTGGTGTCGTCAACGGTCGCCTCCAGCACGACCGGGACCGCAGCCTCACTCCGGCGTCCCATGGCTCAGGACCTCCCGGGGATCCTCATGCGTCCTCGTGTGCGCATTGTGCCCACGCCCGAGACCCGTTGTCAACGCGAGTGCGGTCACACCACGATTCCCCTACTCCCGCTCGACTTCCCACGTCGTCTCGATCTCGGCGACGGCCTTCAGCATCGCGTTGGCGGAGCAGTACCTGCTCTCCGACAGCTCGACCGCCTTCGCCAGCCGCTCCTCGTCCACATCGCCGGTCACGATGTGACGGACCCGGATGTGGGTGAAGACCTTGGGATAGTCCTCCGCGCGCTCGCCCTCGACCTCGATCCGATAGCCCTTCACCGGCTGGCGCATCTTCCGCAGGAAGCTGATCACATCCATCCCGGTGCACCCGGCCAGCCCCGCCAGCAGCAGGTGCATCGGCCGCGCGCCCAGGTTCCTCCCCCCATGGTCCTCCCCCGCATCCATCACCAGCTCCTGCCCCGTCGGCAGCGCCGCGCGAAACGCCATGCCGTCGAGGTCCAGTAGGCTCGCGTCCACCTTCACGGTCTCACCCATGTCGGGCGGCTCCCATGGCAACGGTCAGTGTCGCACGGGGTAAGGCCGTCCCGCGCCTCTCCAGCTCTCAACCTGCACACCCAGCCCCTCGAAGTGGCGCACGTTGTCCGTCACGACGACCGCCCCAAGCCGCAGCGCGTGCGCGGCAATCAGCAGGTCAGCATCGGCCCTCGGTGCATCCACTGCCGCCTGTCGGGCCCACAGTTCCGCCGCCTTGTGCCAGTCCTCCCACTGCAAGTCGTCCCAGGCCCAGGCTTGCTCGATCGCCCCGAAGTCCGCGCGCTGACGGTGCGCCTCGCGATGGGCGAGCCCCCGCCTGACCTCGTATGCCACAACTGGGCACAGGACGAACTCGGCGCCCGCTGCCTCCGCCTCAGCGTGCCGCTCAATGACCTCGGGGTTGCGCTCCCCCCGAAGCAGCAACGACACGGTGGAGGTGTCCAGGAGGTAAGTCATGCGTCGTCGTCCCCGAAGTCGACGATGCGGAACTGCAGGCGGTTCTCCCGCAGTTCCCGCTCGAAGTCGTCCCACCAGGCGTCGTCGTGGTCCGGGTCTCGCGTGGTCCACTCGCGCATCTGTTGCGACAACTTCGCCAGCCGCTCTCGCCGCTCCGCCGGATCGGGAGCCGCCTTCTGCAAGCGGCGCTCGAGCCGCCGGAACAGCTCCAGCTGCTGCGCACGGTCCAGCCGCGCGATCTGCCGGTCAACCTTCACGACCTCATCGATGCTCGTGGCCCTCGCCCTCCTTGCCGGCCTTCCGCGGCTGCCAGCCCCTATCATACCGCTCCGGGAGCGTGTCGTCCATCCTCTTGATCCGGATTCGCCGGTCTCCGGCTTCGCGCCTGCTCTCCGAAGAAGGACCTTCCGCCCGCGATGCCCAAGATCCCTGTGACTGCCGCCCGGTGGAGAGTCCTCCCATGCCCCTCTTGCCTCGGAGGTTGGGTACCGTGATCGTGCTCTCGTCGTGCCTGGCGTTGGGTCAGGCCGTCCTGGCCGCGACCGAGGACCTCGGCGGCGGGTTCCGCCACCATGGCGTGGCGACCCCGGTCAGCAACCACCGCGGGATGGTCGCCACGCAGGACGGCGCGGGCCGCGACGTGATGTTGGTGTGGCTGTTCGACCATCGCGGCGGGTACGCGCTGCTGCTCATCGACGCCGAGACCGGTAAGAGCGAGGAGTTCCCTACGCCCTTTCCCCCCGGCGGCGATTGTCCCTATGCCTCGGTCCTCTCCACCGGGAACCGGTACTACACCCACTTCGGCAGCCATTTCTGCGAGTTCGATCCGGTGCAGCGCGCGTTCACCTTCTTCGAGAAGACCACGCCCCAGATGGCGATGAGCATGACCGAGGACGATGCCGGCCGCATCTGGTCGGCCACCTATCCGAACAGCGGCCTGGTCGCCTTCGACCCCGCTACGCGCGCGTTCAGGGACTACGGCTCCCTCTACCAGCAGAACTGGGCGCAATACCCGCGCTCGGTGGTCGCGGACGATGCGGGTTGGGTCTACTTCGGCGTAGGCTCCACCGCGGGTCAGGTCATCCTCTTCGACCCGCAGACGAGCACGGCGACGCCGCTGCTGGCCGATGCGGATCGCGCCCACGGCTACGGCACCGTGTACCGGGACCTGAACGGCAGGGTCTACGCCTCCAGCGGGGGTGATGCGGCGACCTGGTACGAGTGCCATCGCGGCCAGGCCGCCAAGCTCCAGGCGCCCCCGGCCGTCAACCACAAGCCGTGCATCACCGGCAGCCAGGGCCTCGTCCACCCGCTGTTTCCCAGCGGGAAGCGGCTGAAGGTCTGCGATACGGTTGAGCGGCGGATGGTGGTCGAGGACCCGAAGACCGGGGAGACGCGGGAGCTGACCTTCGAGTACACCAGCGAGGGCGCGCACATCATGGGGATG
>VGFB01000701.1 GCA_016869015.1 Armatimonadota bacterium | reverse complement strand
GCCCCGGTGTGGCCGCCGTCTCCGTCCGCCGTCGCCGTCACGGTCCCCGGTGCCCGCCGTTGCCGTTCCCTTCCGTGTGTTCCGTGTATTCCGTGGTTTCCTCGCCGTCGCCGCGCCGTCCCCTGGGACCGCCACCGTCTCGGTGGCTGCTGTGGCGGGCGGTGAGCCGTCGCCGTGCCGTTGCCTTTCTCCCCTCTCCTTCAGGAGAGGGGCCGGGGGTGAGGCCCGTCGCCGTGCCGGGGACCGCGCTCTCCCAGCGCGCCTGTGGTGGCCGCCGTCGCCCTCGCCGTCTTCGTGCCGTCTTCGTGCCGCTTCGTGCGCTTTGAAGCTTCATGGTGGACGCGCCGTAGCCGTCCGTGCTTGCGGGTCGCCCGACCCGCGCCGCCCGGGTCCACGTTGACCTTGGCTCCCCGCTTCTGATATACTCTGTGATGCTCACCTGGGGCCAGCTCGTCGCGTTGGGGGATTCACGTCAGATGGCAGGGGTACGACTTGTCTCTCTGACCAAGAACTTCGGCAGTGTGCGGGCGGTCGACAACGTCACTCTCGAGATCCGGGACAGCGAGTTCCTGGTTCTGGTGGGACCGTCGGGGTGCGGGAAGACCACGGCGCTGCGGATGGTGGCGGGCCTGGAGGAGGCGACCTCCGGCGAGATCTGGATCGGCGAGCGGCTGGTGAACGACGTTTCGCCCAAGGACCGCGACATCGCGATGGTCTTCCAGAACTACGCCCTGTACCCCCACATGAGCGTGTTCGACAACATGGCGTTCGGGCTGAAGCTCCGCCGCGTGCCGCGCGATGAGATCAAGCGGCGCGTCGGCGAGGCGGCGCAGATGCTGGGGCTGCCCGAGACGTTGCTGACCCGCAAGCCGAAGGAGCTCTCCGGCGGTCAGCGTCAGCGCGTGGCGCTGGGTCGGGCGATCGTCCGCGAGCCGGTTGTGTTCCTCATGGACGAGCCGCTGTCGAACCTCGATGCCAAGCTTCGCATCGAGACGCGCGCCGAGCTGATCAAGCTGCACCGGCGGCTGGGCATCACCACGATCTACGTCACCCACGACCAGGTCGAAGCCATGACCATGGGCGACCGCATCGCGGTGATGAAGGACGGCGTTGTCCAGCAGGTGGACACGCCCCTGGGCCTCTATACCCGCCCGGCGAACCGCTTTGTGGCCGGCTTCATCGGCAGCCCGCCGATGAACTTCTGCGACGCGACGCTTGCCGAGCGCGACCGCGGGGTCTACGTGCAGTTCGACGGGGCGGCACTGAAGCTCCCCGACGACAAGGCCGAGGCCGCGCGGCCGCACCTGGGCAAGACGCTGGAGCTCGGGGTGCGGCCGAGCGACATCTTCGATACGGCGATCTCGCCGGTCGTCGAGCCGAACGAGGACAACACCGCGCGCGCCCTGGTGGAGGTCATCGAGCCGATGGGCGCCGACTCCGTGCTCTACCTGAAGCTGGGCGACATCCAGCTGGTCGCCAGCGTCGATAGCGGCACGCGCGCCCGCGAGCAGGAGACGCTCGACTTCTGCTTCGACATGAACAAGGCCCACCTGTTCGACAAGGAGACCGAGGCCACCATCTTCTAACGCTCCTGCCCGCCCTCTCCTCGGCGGCGAGGGCGGGCTGCATCTGAAGGGGCACCCAACCGCGGCCTCCACCAACGGACGGTGGGGGCCCGTTTCTCTCACATGGTACGCCCGAGAACGCCGCGCGATCGGAAGGAAGCGACCTTCCTCGAGCACCTCGAGGAGTTCCGGCAGCGGCTGATTCGCTGCCTCCTCTATGTGGTGGCCGCGGCCGCGCTCACCTGGGTCGTCCGTCACCAACTCATGGCGATCGGCCAGGCGCCCATCTACCGCGGCGCCGAGATGGCGGGCATCGCGAACCCCGAGTTCAAGGCCTTCGGTCCGGCGGAAGCCCTCGTGCTGAGCGTCCAGATCGCCCTCGTGGCCGGAGTCATCCTCGCCGCCCCGCTCTGGCTCCTGGAAGCCTGGATGTTCATCGAGCCGGCGCTCGAGGACCACGAACGGAAGTGGGTCGTGCCTCTGCTGCCCTTCGCGGTGCTGCTCTTCCTCGGCGGCGTCGCGTTCTGCTACTGGATGAGCCCCCGCGCCTTTTCGATCCTGCTGAAGTTCCAGAAGGACCTGAACGTCGCGCCCGAGTTCATCCTGAAGGACTACCTCACGTTCTTCCTGCGGCTGCTGCTGATCTTCGGAGTGATGTTCGAGCTCCCGCTGGTCATCATGTTCCTGTCCGCCGTCGGCCTCGTGAAGAGCGCCTTCCTGGCCAAGCACTGGCGCATCGCCGTGGTGGTCATCGTCGTGGTGTGCGCCATCGTCACGCCGACGCCCGACGCGGTGACGCTCACCTTCCTGGCCGGCCCGATGATCGGCCTGTACCTGCTGAGCATCATCCTGGCGCGGTTCGTTGAGAAGGGCCGCGACAAGCGCGAAGCCGAAGGGCGCGCCGGCCAGGCCTCATCGGCGCCGGCCCTGTCGGCGCCCGATCCGTATGCGGTCTACCGGGAGGCGGCGCCGGCGGAGCCGGACGCCGAGGGCGCGACCGACGTTGAGGACGACGACGCTTCCACCGAAGCCCACGAGAGCGTCGCGCCGCCCGACGACGCGACGCCGGGCGCGGACGCTCCTCCGAGACCCTCCGCCGCCGAGGAGCCGGAACCGGAGAACCAGGACCCGCAGTAACGGCGGATGGTTGGCCCATGGACCTCGCGTCGCTGCTGGAGCAACTCAGGCGGGCGCACGACTACGAGGACCAGATCGTCCATCTGCGCGTGACGCCTCCGCGAGCGGCTCAGCACGCCGACCTGCAGTCCGACCTCCACCCCACTGTCCGCGCCATCCTCGAGCGCCTGGGCATCCGGCGGCTCTACACGCACCAGGCCGAGGCCATTGACGCCGCGCTGGCCGGCGAGCACCTGTGCGTCGTCGCCTCCACCGCCGGCGGCAAGACCCTCTGCTACACGATCCCCATTGCCCAGCGCCTCTACGAACGCCCGACCAGCCGCGCCTTCCTGGTGTTCCCGACGAAGGCCCTCGCGCAGGATCAGCTGCGGAAACTCGGGGACTTCGGCGCGGGCACGGCCTTCTCCGCCGCCTGCTTCGACGGCGACACCCCCCAGAGCCGGCGCAGAACCATCAAGCGGGAGTCACAGGTCGTCCTCACCAATCCCGACATGCTCCACGTCAGCGTGCTGCCGTATCACCACACCTGGGCCGACTTCTTCCGCAACCTCAGATACGTGGTGCTTGACGAGGTCCACACCTATCGGGGTGTATTCGGCTCGCACGCCGCGAACGTCCTCCGGCGGCTCCGGCGGGTCGCGGCGAACTACGGGGCGCATCCGCAGTTCATCTGTTGCTCGGCCACGATCGGCAACCCCGAGGAGCTCGCCTCCCGGCTCACCGGCCTCCCGGTCCGCGTCATCGACCGCGACGGCGCGCCTCAGGGCAAGCGGATCTGGGCGTTCTGGAACCCGCCGCTAAACCGCGACGGCTCGGGCCGGAGGAGCTCCCTGATCGAGTCCGCGC
>VGFB01000700.1 GCA_016869015.1 Armatimonadota bacterium | reverse complement strand
GCGAGCAGGTCGCCCTGGTCGGTCCCAGCGGCGCGGGGAAGACCACGGTCACCTACCTGCTGCCACGCTTCTACGACCCGACGGTGGGGAGCGTGCTGCTGGACGGTCGCGACCTGCGTGACGTAACGCAGGACAGCCTGCGCGCTCACTTCGGCGTGGTGACGCAGGACACGTTCCTGTTCCACACCAGCATCCGCGAGAACCTGCGGTACGCGCGCCCCGACGCTACCGAGGAGGAGATGACCGCCGCCGCCCGATCGGCGAACATCCACGACTTCATCGCCGCCCTGCCGGAGGGCTACGACACGATCGTGGGTGAGCGGGGCTTCCGGCTCTCCGGCGGCGAGAAGCAGCGGTTGTCCATCGCCCGCGCGCTGCTGAAGGACCCGCGCATCCTGATCCTCGACGAGGCGACCAGTCACCTCGACGCGACGTCTGAGCACCTCATTCAGCAGGCCCTCGGCGCCTTGCTGAAGGGCCGAACCGCGGTCATCATCGCCCACCGCCTCTCGACCATCCTCAACGCCGACCGCATCGTGGTGCTCGAGCGGGGACGCGTCGTGGAGGTCGGCTCTCACGCGGAGCTGCTGCGCAACGGGGGGGTGTACGCCTCGCTGTACGAGCGGCAGTTCGGTCGAACCGGGGACTGACAACCGAACTCGGCCTCTCCGAGTTCGGTTGCCTGCCCCCGAAGTTGCCCTCCTACTCCACCGCCGAGAACACGAGGTCCAGCGCCTCGCCCCCCGGTCCGGCCGTCCCGCCGTCGTCAACGCCGTTCGGGCCGACGCTGTACAGCGTGTAGGTCAGCTCGCCCTCGCGGCGGTAGCGGAACGGTTCGCCGCTGAACGGGTCGACCGGCAGCTCCGTCAGCACGTCCGGCGTCAGCTCCGCCAGGGCCTTCGGGTAGGCGCCCTGCCGCGCGAAGTGCAGCTCCAGCGCGACCGTCAGCACTGTCGCCCGCAGGGCCGCGAGGTGCCGCACCTCTTTCTCGCGGCCCCGCCCGACCACGGGCACGATCATCTCGACCAGCACGTTGCCCTTCGGCGGCGGGACATCCTCGGGCCTGCGGAGCCAGTAGTCCGTTCCCGCCACGTCGATCATCTGGGCGTAGTAGTCCTCGAGCCGCGCCAGCGCCTCGTCGAGGACGACGTCGTTGATCTGCAGCACCGGCACCCCGAGTAGGGCCCCCGCCTGTGTGCGTTGCTCGGGATCGTCCCGCCATCCCTGGAGCTGCCGTCGCGTCGCGTCCCACTCCACCGCCAGCGTCACGCTGAGGGGGATCTCCCTCGCCTCCACTTCCTGGAGGCGCGCCAGCAGCTCCTCAAGAGCCTCAGGGGCGCCGGCCATCGGCGCCATCGCGCGGATGCGCTTCAGCGCGATGGACTCGCAGGCGACACTCACGAGCTTGTGGATAAGCGGCCCGCCCCGCGCAACGTCTCGCCCGAGCTTCAGCGCGTCCAGGCAGCTGCTGAAGGCCTGCTCCGCATCGCCCTGCTCCATGCGGGCATGGGACTCCACCATCAGCAGTCGCGCGAGACTGCGAAGGTCGGCGAGGTACGGGAACGGCGTCGAGAAGTCGACACCCCCGGGGATCAGGCACTCCTTGTCGAGGCCCTCCCGAAACGTCTCCAGAACTGCCGCCGCGTCCAGCACGATCAGCTCCGCCGCCGCGGGGTCGAGGGTGTCGAGTCGGCCCGCGGCGTCGTCCCAAGGGCGCGCCTCCGGAAACAGCTTCGTCGCGCGCAGATAGTGATCGAATGCGTTGTCCTCCGGGACCGGGTAGACGGGGACTTCGATCGTCGCGGACCACAACGGCGGCGCACCGAGAAGGAAGAGCGAGGCGAGGCGGCAGAGACGCGACATCGGCAGCTCCTGCATCCAGGACGCCCTGAAGGGCCACGGCTCGCGGCTGAAGCCGCTCTTACAGGGAGACGTAGGGGCGCCCGAGGGGTTGCGGTCCGGGTCTACGTGCCTGCCAGGCCGAGCTCATTCGCGATGCCCCGCATCGCCTCGATCACTGTGGCGATGTGCTCGTCGAGCGGCACGCCCAACGCCTCCGCGCCGCGGGCGATGTCCTCGCGACTGACGGCGGCCGCGAAGAGCTTGTCCTTCATCTTCTTGCGGACCGAGCGCACCTCGACATCCATGAGGCTCTTCGTCGGGCGCACGAGCGCCACCGCGACGATGAACCCGGTCAGCTCGTCCACCGCGAAGAGCGCCTTCTCCATCGGGGTCTCACGGGGAACTTCCAGGTAGTCGGCATGGCTCAGGACAGCGCGAACCCAGTGTTCGGGATAGCCGTGCCCCCGGAGGGTCTCTCCGGCCTTCGTGGGATGATCCGGCGCCTGAGGATGCTCTTCGTAGTCCAGGTCGTGCACCAGGCCCACGATTCCCCACTCGTCCGGATCGCCTCCCAGCTTCTCCGCGTACCTGCGCATCGCCGCCTCGACCGCGTACGCATGCTTCCGCAGGCTCTCGCTCTGCGTGTGTTGATGGAGCAGCGCCAAGGCCTCGTCACGGGCCGGCATCGGAGGAGCCTCCTGTCTGCGCCCAGAGTGCGGCGACCCTCTGGCGGCGGGGGTCGTCCGCGCCCGGGTAGGAACTCAGCACGGTCGTAAGCCCCTCGGCCAGGCGCTGAGCGGCCTGAAGGTAGCTGCGGTCGGCAGCGTGCTGGGAGAGAGGAGGAAGCTCCGACAGCTTCCCCTCGGCCTTCAGTCGCTCGCGCTCGTGGATCGCATGCACGTAGTCCACGATCAGCCGCGCGTGCAGGGCCTCGTAGCTCTCCGCCAGGCCCGCAGCGGCCAGCGAGCGGTAGAACGCGCCGAAGCGCGCGAACTGCGGTCCGCGACGCTCCCTGGCCGGGGTGGACGCGACGAGACGCCCGTTCACGTACAGACGAAGCTCGCCGGTCGCGTCGAAGGCGCCCGCAACATGGGCCCACTCGCCCGGCGACAGCCGGGCATCGAAGCCGACAACGCCCTGCTCGGTGATCAGCCTCAGGGAGTTGCGCGGGCAGGTATCCAGCAGGTACCCGTCGTCCACCCCGGCGGTGACCTTGTCGATGATGCGCGCGCCCATCTCGGGCAGCTCCTCCGGGCAGACCCACGCGTCCAGCGTGTACGCCTCTTGCGGCTGCAGACGCGGATCGAGGCTGACCTCGAGGTAGCCTTCGCCGGTGAACCGCAGCGCACCCTCCTCGACGCGGACCTCGCCGACAGCCTTCGCCTCAAGGGCCTCCCCGGCCGCGTTCCGGCAGACGCCGTCGCGCAGTTCCGTGAGGCGGTAGTCCGCCACCAGCGCCGGATCACCTTCGAGCCCGCCGGAGGGGTCCGCCGCCAGCCCGGCGACCTCCTCCGGCGTCAAGGCACGGTTCCACAGCCGGGCTCGGCGCATCAGGCCCAGGAAGCGGTCTCCACCATCGCTGTTCGCCCCGATCCGCAGCGGCCGCCGGTTGCCCGCCGTGAGCGCCAGGTACTCGCTGAGGTCCCAGAAGGGATCGCTCCCCGGGGGAACCACCGCCGCGTGGGTGCGCGCCCGACCGCCTCCGATA
>VGFB01000699.1 GCA_016869015.1 Armatimonadota bacterium | reverse complement strand
TCGACATCTCCAGCGTCTACATCCAGGCCGTCATCGGGGAGAAGGACATCCCGAAGGTCAGCCCGGGCCAGGAGGCGGAGGTGGCCGTACCCGGCCTGCCCGGGGCCCGGCTGTCGGGCCGCGTGGTGGATGTCGCCCCTTCCGCTCTCCGCGGTCAGCGCAACTTCTCGGCCCGGGTGCTCGTGAAGAACGAGGGCGAGGTCCTCAAACCCGGCATGTCCGCCGACGTCTCCCTGGTGGTGGGCGAGGCGTCATCGGCCGTGCTCGCGCCGCGCGACGCCATCGTCGAGGATCGCGACAAGCGCCTCGTGTACGCCGTCGAGGGGGGCGTGGTCAAGGTCAGAGAGGTGGAGTTGGGCGCCGAGGAGCGAGGGCGGGTGGAGATCGTGTCCGGCGTCCGCGCGGGCGACACCCTCGTGGTGACGGGACAGTCCGATCTCGCCGACGGCGAGAAGGTCCAGCCGGTCCAGCGTGAGGGCGGACTCCGTTAGGCTCGGAAACGCCCTGTCGATTGACTCCCCGGAGCGCTCACCTCCATGTGGTTGACCCAAGTCGCCGTCCGGCGCCGCGTGACGATGCTCATGGTCGTCGGCGCCGTCATGATCCTGGGCGCGACCCGGATGCGGCACATGCCGCTCGAGTTCTTCCCCCAAGTCGACTTCCCGGTCGTCACGGTGTCGACCGTCTATCCGGGCGCCGGCCCCGATGAGATCGAGCAGCGCGTCACCAAGCCGCTGGAGGATGCCGTCGCGATCCTCAACGGCGTCGACGAGCTCAACTCGACCAGCCAGGAGAACGTGTCCGTCGTCGCCATTCAGTTCGACCTCGACATCGACGTCGACGTCGCCGCCGCCGATGTCCGCGATGCCGTGGCTCTGGCGAAGGCCCAGTTTCCGGATGACGTCGAAGACCCGATCGTCCGCAAAGTCGACATCAACGCGATGCCCATCGTGTCGATGGGCGTGAGCGCCGGCCGCTCCCCCAAGAACCTGCTGACCTTCGTCGACGAGCGCATCAAGCCCCGCCTGGGTCAGGTCAAGGGCGTCTCCTCCGTGACGGTGACCGGCGGGGAGGTGCGGGAGATCCGCATCGAGGCGAACGCCGCGAGGCTTGAGGCCGTCGGTCTCTCGATCAGCCAACTCGCGCAGCTGATCGCCGCCGAGAACCTGGACGTCCCGGCCGGGCAGCTCAAGGAGGGCTCCCGCAGCCTCTCCGTGCGGGCCGTCGGGCAGTTCCAGGACCTCGAGGAGATCCGCCGGCTGCGGCTCAACACCCCCACCGGAGGCACGGTGTACCTTGGCGATCTGGCGCAGGTCTCCGATACCGTGGCCGACCCGGAGACCATCGCCCGCCTCAACGGCAAGCCCGTGGTCGGCATCGACGTCCGCAAGCAGACCGACGCGAACTCCGTGGCGGTCTCCGAGGGCCTTCACCAGGCCCTCGAGACCATGCGCCGTGAGCTGCCCGACGACCTCGAGTTCACCGTCTACTACGACTCGGCCGAGGACACCCGTGAGGCCGTCCGCGACGTCCTCGAAGCCTTGCTGCTGGGGGCGATCTTGGCCTCCCTCGTCACCTACGTCTTCCTGCACAACGTGCGGGCGATGGTGATCGTCGTCCTGGCGATCCCCACCTCGATCATCTCCACCTTCCTGCCGATGTACGCCTTCGGCTTCACCATCAACGTCATGACCATGCTGGCCCTGTCCCTCTCGGTCGGCATCCTGGTGGACGACTCGATCGTCGTCATCGAGAACATCGAGCGCCACTTCCGCATCGGCGAGGAGCCCACCGTGGCCGCCGTCAACGGCCGCTCCGAGATCGGCGGCGCCGCCGTGGCCATCACCCTCGTCGACGTGGTCGTCTTCGTGCCGGTCGCCTTCATGGGCGGGATCGTCGGCCGCTTCTTCTTCGCCTTCGGCATCACCGCCGCCATCGCGACCCTCTTCTCGCTGTTCATGTCCTTCACGCTCACCCCCATGCTCGCCTCGTGGTGGTTCAAGCGCGAGACGGCGGCCGAGCGCGAGCGGGCCGAGGGCCACTGGTCCCACCGAATCTACGCCGTGATGGACGCGCCGTTCAACTGGCTGGAGCGCGCCTACCGCGGCTTCCTGCCCCCCACGCTCCGCCATCCCTACCTCGCGGTGACGCTGGGATACGTCGGCCTCATTGTGCTGACCGTCGGCTCCGTCAAGTCCGGACGCGTGCCCTTCGAGTTCATGCCTGGGGAGGAGACCGGGCGCCTGCAGGTCCTCCTGGAGGCTGCGCCCGGCACCCGCATCGAGGTCATGGACGAAGCGCTGAAGGAGGTGGAGCGGCGGCTCCAGGACCAGGCTCGCTGGCCGGAGGTCCGCGACGTAAGCGCCACCGCCGGCAGTCAGGGCGCCGCCTTCATGGGAGCCGGCAATACCGGCGGCCAGTACGGCTCCGTCAGCGTGATGCTGAAGCGCCGGGCCCTCCGCCGGGAGGAAGGCGGCCGCGGCGACCCGGAGTTCGTGGCCGATCTGCGTGAGGCGCTTGCCGATCTGCCTTCGGTGGATGTTCGGATCGTGAGCGCCGAGAGCGAGACCGGTGGAGCGGAGGCGGACCTGGAGGTCCTCCTCCAGGGCCCGGACTACGACGCCCTCAGCCGGGCAGCGCAGATGATGGCCGGCCGCCTCGATGACACCCCCGGAATGCTCTACGCCGACGCCTCCTCCAAGCCGGGCCGGCCCGAGGTCCGCGTGCGCATCGACCGGGCCCGGGCGGCGGAGGTGGGCATGACCGCCGGGCAGATCGCCGCGGCCCTGCGCGCCGCCTACGAGGGCGACACGGCCAGCGAGTTCCGCGAGGGCGGCAACGAGTTCGATCTTCGCGTGCAGCTGTCCGAGCTCGACCGGGCCCGCCTCGACGCCCTGCAGACCGTCTTCATCGGCCTGTCACCCTCCGGACAGATCGTCCGCCTCGGCGACGTCGCTCACGTCCATCAGGCCGCCGGCCCGTCCCGGATCGAGCGTCAGGACCGCAGCCGCTCCGTGACGGTCTCCGCCTTCTTCGGCGAGGGCCTCGTCGGCAGCGAGGGCGAGGCGGTCGCCCGCGAGGTCATCCGCACGATGGAGGAGGACGGCAGCCTCTCGGGCATGAGCTGGCGGTTCTCCGGGGAGGCCCAGCGGCGGAACGAGGAGTTCGCCTTCATGTTCGAGGCCCTCGGACTGGCGATCATCCTCGTGTACATCGTCACGGCCGCGCTCTACTCCAACGTCCTCCAGCCGATGAACGTCATGCTGACCGTCCCCATGGCCTTCGGGGGCGGAATCCTCGCCCTCGCGCTGACCAAGGCCTCGATCTCCATCTCCTCGCTCATCGGCACGATCATGCTCACGGGCATCGTGGGCAAGAACGCAATCCTGGTGGTTGACTATGCGAACACGCTGAAAGCCCGGGGCAAGAGCACGATCGAGGCCCTGCTCGAGGCCGGACCGACCCGTCTCCGCCCGATCCTCATGACCACCATTGCGTGCATCATGGGTCTGCTGCCCACGGCGCTGGCCCTCAACGAGGCCTCGGCCTTC
>VGFB01000698.1 GCA_016869015.1 Armatimonadota bacterium | reverse complement strand
AGCCCGTAACAGCACTCCGAAGCCCCGGTTCGGACCGCCCAGGCGGCATCACCGTATGAGTAGTGCCAGAACTCGTCCTCGCAGTTGCTGAAGCCCGCCGACAGCATCGTCTCGTACAGCAAGATCCGGTTGGCGCGCGCCCGAGGGGTCAGGCCGCCGATGAAGGTGCCCGGCGCCTCCCACTGCCCGAAGGGCGAGGTGAGATCGACGGTGCGGCCGCTCGCCGTCAGCAACCACACATCCACGGCGCCACCGGTGCAGTGCCCCGGCGGCGCCTTCTGGTCCGGGGGCGCGAAGTAGCGGTTCGTCATCCGGCGCAGCGTCGGGTAGCCCCACTCGGGGTGCAGCTCCCGCAGGCGCTCCTGGTAGCGCGTGTAGGCGTCCCGCTGCATGTCGAGCGTCCGCAAGGCCGTGCGCGCCCAGAGCCGCAACCCCGCGGGCAACGCCGCGTTCGCACAGTTCACCCTCTCCGCGACACTCGCCCGCAGAAACGGGACACAGCGCCGCGCGATGCGCACGCCGGGGCAATGCTCCCGCAGGTCGACCAGCGGCTCACCGCACTCGCGCAGCGGGACGCGGTTGAGCGCGGCCATCGGTTCGGGGGTCTTGGGGCGCTTGCTCATGGGCTCTGCGCGTGATTCGGTAGCCGGCGTGGAAGTCCTCGTCCGGGACTCGAACAGGAGCCGCCGGTCCCGGCAGCGAAGATGCGGGCGCCAGTCGCAAGCGAGAGGAGAGGCGCCGTGGCTCGACTGATCTGCTGTGGGCTGTCGATGGGGCTTGCCGTTCTGCTGTGGAGCGCGGTCGCCCCTTGCGCGGGGCAGGAGGCCGAGGAGCTGCGCACGGCGTGCGCCGTAACGGGCGACCTGCTGGTCTACTGGCAGTCGGGAAAGGGCAGCACGATCACATACCGGGGCCTGCCGGTGTTCGAGGGGAACGAGGCGGAGTTCGTGGTGCACCGGGCGTGGGAGGACGTGTTCTACCGCACCCATCAGGGGGATGAGACCGGTTCACTGGAGGAGCGGCCCGAGGGGAGCGTTCTCACCATCGCTGACCGTAACGAGCACTTCCAGCTGCAGAAACGCATTCTCCTGCGGCGCGACGGGAGCTTTCGGGTCGAGCACGCGTATGAGGTCCTCGATCCTGAGAGGGCCGAGCTGCAACTCCTCTGGGGGATCGGCAAGCCGTGGATCGACGCCTCGCAGTACCGCCTCCTCGCGAACGGGCAGGAGAAGACCGGCGAGTTGAGCTGTCCGGCCGAGGGCCGGATCGACCCGTGGGCCGGGGCGGCGGAGCAGACCTTCACGACGCGCTACGGCACGCTGACGATCACCGCCGAGCGCCCGCTGAACCTCCTGTGCACCCCGACCGGCGGCTCGCTCTGGTACGGTCAGGCGATGGCGCGCGGGGAGAGGTACACGCAGGCCATCGACGTGCGGGTCGAGCCCGGCCCGGCGGCGGAGACCGGGCTGCGACTGGCCGGGGTGGACTGGGCCAAGACGGTTCGCGACGGGCGGGCGAAGTTCACGCTCAACCTCTCCCGCACGGCCGACGGGCCACAGCGAGTGCAGGTCCGCGCCGAGCGGACCGCCGGCGAAGCCGGCGAGGCGGTGCTCGCCGATCTGGGGGCCGAGGCGACGGAGGTCCGTTGCGAGGCCCCGCTCGCCTCCCGTGGTCAGGTCACGTTCTCGGTGGTGATCGCCGATCCGGCGGACGGGAAGGCGCTGCTCCGCGTCGGGCCGCTGCCCGTGGACTCGTCGCCGTACCTGCGCGCGAGGCCCAGGCTGTCGCTGTACACCCACGAGGCGGAGGCGGAGATCGTGGGGGACCTCGCGGAGGACCTGGACCTGAACGGCCTGAGCCTCGCGGTCGGCGATCGTGGTGCGGTTGCGGCAACGGCGCGGCGCGTGGTCGTTCCGGTCGATATCGCGGCGCTCCCCGACGGGGAGACGGAGGTGGCGTGCCGCCTGCTGCGCGGCGAGGAGCTGCTGGCGCGGGCGACCGTGTCGATCCGCAAGGCGCCGCCCCGGGCCAACGAGGTGAAGATCGACAACGTCAGCCGCAGCCTCATCGCCGACGGCCTCCCCTTCGTGCCCTTCGGCTACTACGCGTACTACCCGCTGAGCGAGGGCGTGATGGACGGGGAGGTCGTGCGAGGGTTCAACCTCTTCTCGCCCTATCACGGCGGGCCGCACGAGGGCGAGAAGCACCAGCCGATCCTCGAGTACCTGGACCGCTGCGCGCAGATCGGCATGCGGGTGAACTACCATCTGATGTGGCCGTACCGCGGCGGGCTGACCGACGAGCGCATGGCACTGCTGCGGGCGGAGATCGAGGCGGTCCGCGATCATCCGGCGCTGCTGAGCTGGTACATCGCCGACGAGCCCGAGACCGAGCACATCCCCGCGCTGACACGGGTGTACGAGCTGCTGAAGGAGCTGGACCCTTACCACCCCGTCACGATCGTGTTCTGCCAGGGCTGCGAGCACGCGCTCAAGTTCGCCGGGGCGATGGATATCATGATGGCCGACCCCTACCCCATCCCCTCGGGCCAGGTCACCTCGGTCAGCCGCACGGTGGACTCGTTCAACGAGGCGTTCGGCTTCGGGATTCCGATGTGGATGGTGCCCCAGGCTTTCGGCGGCAACGAGTGGTGGCAACGCGAGCCGACGGCGGCCGAGCAGCGCGTGATGACCTACCTGTCGCTGATCCATGACGCGCGCGCGGTGCAGTACTTCATCCGCAAGCCGCCGGTCAGCTTCCCGAAGTCGCCGATCATGTGGTCCGAGTGCGGGACGCTGGCCCTCGAGACGGCTGAGCTGACCCCGGCGCTGACGTCGGGCGAGCTTTCTCCCCGGGTGACGGCCTCCGTACCCGAGGTCCACGCGTGCGCCCTGCGCGATCGCGGAATCATCACGATCCTCGCAGCGAACACCGGGAAGACGCCCCAGACCGTGCGCCTGCAGCTGGACGGAGTCGACTTCACCGGCGAGGCCGACGTGCTGTTCGAGGACCGCAAGGTGACCGTGAAGGCCGGGGCCATCGAGGAGCCCATCGACGCCTTCGGCACCCGGGCATACGCGATCCCCGTGGGCCCGCTGCCGGAGGACGACCTGTCGGTCGACCCGCAGAACCTCGTGATCGACCCCAGCTGGGAGAACACGCCCAGCGTGGGCACGCCCTCCGCCTGCTACGCGAACCTCCCCGGCGCGGCGACGTGCGGCGTGGACTCCCGCCTCGCGCGGCACGGGAGGCACTCGCTGCGCATGACCGCGCCCACCGCCGGAGAGCTGCCGAGCCTGCAGCCCTTCCCCGTCCGCGTGCAGGAGGGACGACCCTATCGCGTGTCGATCTGGGCCAAGGGCAAGACCGACGGCGTGATCCTCAAGGTCTCATTGGGCGGGCTCGCGACCCGCGAGTTCCCGTTGACGACGGAGTGGGGTGAGTACACGTTCCAGGTGACGCCGGGGAAGGACGCCAGCCGCGTCAGCCCCGGGCTGGCGCTCGGGAGCGCGGGAGTCGCGTGGCTGGACCTTCTCCAGGTGGTACCGCAGTAGCG
>VGFB01000697.1 GCA_016869015.1 Armatimonadota bacterium | reverse complement strand
CCCGCCAACCGCCACCACAAGGACGTTGGTGTCCAGAACGACGACCATCAAGACGCCTCCCGCTCACGTTCACGGCGGACGATGGCGGCCGTCATCGCCTCCAAGTCGCCGATCGAGTCGCCGAAGAAGCCATCGGGCCAGTTGGCGATCTCCCCGAGCAGGTTCACGCTTAGTGGCGTCCGCCGCGACTCGCCGTCGCGCAGTTCGCAGAAGTAGAGTGCTATGTTGGCCGGGCTTGCATAGGGCTTCACTGCCTCTGCGACATGGCGCTGAAGACGGGTCAGCAGGTACTCACTGTGGCTCTCAACGATGACCTGGAGGTTGCGCTGGAAGGCAACCTCCAAGAAGAGGTCGGCGAGGAGCGCCTCGATTCCCGGGTGAAGGTGGAGTTCGGGTTGCTCGAAGAGGAGGATAGAGCCCTCGGGCGCGAACTGAAGCTGCACGAGCACGGGAAGAAGCTGCGACAGGCCGAACCCGACGTCCGGTAGCAGGGACTCCGTCGCAGCTCCTGGAGCGCGGACCCAGACCTCATACAGTCGCCCACCGTCGCCAACGGGGCGCACTGAGAAAGCGTCCGTAAGCCCCAGCTTCTGAAGCCACTGCGCGACCTGCGCGACAAGGCCGACTCGGGAGCCGCGCTGCTTCGGCCGCCGATGCGTGTAACGCGCGTCCGCGACGAGTGCGTCCACGGCGCCGGTGCCATCTGGGAGGACCATGCTCGGCGCTTCGCCAGTCCACTGGTACACGCGCCTCGGCGGTTCACGCAACGGCCCCAGATAGCGGATCCGGTCCATCAGGAGCTCAAACTGGTGGTTGAACTCGAGCAGGTCTGCGTGGGGCCAGTCGCGCGCAACCTGTCGCGGCAGGGCGTAGCAGCTCTCGGGGTTTGGGAGCGGCCAGCTGCGACCCACGCGTTTCTTCGCCACGGGCGGCGGGCCTGTCACGACCGTCCTGTACTTCCCGTCGCTGCGGCGGGTGAGCCGCATCTGCACTTCGTCGGTCCTGTATTCCAGCAGGCTGAGGGCGACGTCCTCGGATCTCCGCCACGCCCCGGTGTACTGGATCGCCTTGGCAGTGACCCTGGGGCCCTCGTCGTCCTCCTCACGCAAGACTACGTCCTGCCTTGGCCGCCACCGCAACTCGATCCCAAGCTCCCGGTCCTCCTCCCGACGGTGAATCACGTCGCCAAAGGAGCCCAGGTCCACATAGGGCCAGCCATAGCTGATGGAGAGCCCTCGATCGTTGCTCTCCGCTGTCTGCTTCAGCATTACGAGCGCGTCGAGCAAGGCTGTCTTGCCCGAGCTGTTCGCCCCAAAGACCAGCGTGACCGGCTTCAGGTCAAGACACACATCGCGCCACGACTTGAAGTTCCGCAGGGTCATCCGTTCCAGCATGGCCACGCACCTCCCGACGGTCCACCGACGCCATTGTACCATCGCCCGGGAGCGAACGCAACGACGGCGAGGTCGCGCCGCCGCTCTCAGCGAATCGCAATGGCATCCCCTCGGAGGTGACCGACATGGGCTACATCCTCTGCGTCATCTCGTTAGCCGTGATCTCCCCATGCGCCCTCCCACAGAACCTCCTCGACAACCCCT
Source organism: Armatimonadota bacterium (assembly GCA_016869015.1). Lineage (GTDB taxonomy): Bacteria > Armatimonadota > Zipacnadia > Zipacnadales > VGFC01 > VGFC01. Next base: position 1,961 of record VGFB01000697.1, on the reverse strand, counting down.
CCTTCGAGCAGCTCGATGCTGCCGGAGCGGCGGTGGGGTGGACGCCGAACGGCGGGGCGACGCTGGTCGCCGAGGAGGGTGTCGCGCGAAAGGGCGCCCACGCCGCCAAGGTGCGGTTCGACGATCGCTTCCAGCAGATGCGGCCGATCGCAGGGGGCGAGACGTACCGCTTCCGCGGGTTCGTGCGACGCGTCCAGCCGGGCGGCGCGGAGGCCCCGAAGATCAAGGTCTACTTCCTCGATGCCCAGGGACAGCGCGTGGACGTGCAGGCCGCCGAGTTTCGGGACGTGACCGCCGAGAGTTACGCGCCGTTCGAGACCGTCATGCGGGCGCCGGAGACGGCGGCGACGCTGAACCTGACCCTCTGCGGCATGTTCGAGGGGCAGGAGTGGTTCTACTACGACGACCTCTCGCTGGAGCACACCCAGGCGTGGGACTGGCCGCTGTGGGAGGAGACCCCGGACCTCAGCGGGATCACCGTCACCGTCGCCGACATCGCGGACGTATGGACGGACGCTCTCCTGCGCCTCCCGCCGCGCTCGATTGCGCCCATCGACGGCATGCTGGACACGAGCGTTGAGACCCGCGGCAAGGACGTGCGGGTCGTGCTGGCCCGGCCGACGGAGGTGAACTGGCTGCTAATCCACACGATGAAGCCGCTGCAGGCGCTCGGTGAGGCCGCTCTGCGCGCGGAGCCCGGCGCCGATCCGTTCCTGCGCGTCGAGCCGCAGGACACGCTTATCGCCTCGCGCACCTTCGGCGACCGGAGGTTGTCGGAGTTCACCATCGACCTGCCCGACGATGCCGTCGTCTGTCTGAACGAAGCGCAGGCTTTCAGGGCCTCGAAGTCGGACCGGCTCCCGCCCGGCGCGCCGGTCACGATGCGGGTCACCGGGCAAGACCCGCCCGCCGAACTGGCGGCCCACCTCAAGCGCGCCTACCCGCGGACCGAGGACCGGACGGCCTACGTCGCAGCGGGGGGGAGTGAGGGCGAGGCCGGGTCCAAGACGCTCCCGGCGAGACGCACGCTCAACCTCCTGGCGGCGCCCGGCGCCGAGGCGTGTGCGGTGTCGGTCGTGGAGCTGACGCTCCCAGTCGTCAGCCCGGAGCCGGAGGCGATGCTGGAGATCCGCCTCAAGCAGCCTTCAGAGCTCGACTGCGACCTCACCCACGGCAGTCAGGCGGTCGAGGGGGCCGACGTGTTGGCTCGCCTCGCGCCCGAGCATCGCCGGCACGCCGACCTCTTCCGCGTCGTGACGCGCATCGGCCTTCGGCAGCCCCTCACCGTGCGGTTTGACATCCCCGACACCCTCTTCCCGGCGGGTGAGCCCCTTTGGATCGCCCTGAAGCCCTCAGTGGAGACGGCTCTCGATCTCGCTCAGACGACCGTGACGGCCTACACCGTTCCTCCGGCCGAAGCCCTGCCGGAGTACCTGCCCCGACTCGAGCGCATCGCGCGGCGGATGTACAGCTACGAGACGGAGGCGCACGTCTACGACAGCCGCGACTACCGGCCGATGCTGCTCAACCACTACGCGCAGCGTGTGCTGGCCCTCGACCCGGGCAATCCACCCGCAACGCTGATCCTCAACCGCATCGCCCGGCGCAAAGCCCCCGTTGAGCTCACCCGCCCGGGCCCGGCGGAGGCACCCGACTGGGCCGTCTGGCAGCGCCAGGCCTTGCGGAACATGCACGAGCTGATCCTCTGGTGGCTGGACCACCGGCAGCAGGCGGACGGGCAGCTCGCGGGCCACATCAACGATGACGGGGAGTTCAGCTGCAACTGGCCGGGGGACTACCTCATCACCGGGGACGAGCGGGTCCGCGAGTGCCTGCGGAAGCTGGCGGAGGTCGCCTGGACGATGAGCGGCGGGAAGGGCTACACGGTGGGCTCGCGCGACGTCGAACACGCCGCCGAGGACCAGAGTTGCACCCAGCCGCAGCTGGTCATCTGCGACTAT
>VGFB01000696.1 GCA_016869015.1 Armatimonadota bacterium | reverse complement strand
TCACCAGAGCCGACGCCGTCCGGCATTGACCTGAAGGCTCTGTCGGCTCTGGTGAGCCGACCCACGACGACCCAAGGCTTCACGGCTGACAGGGCACTGGTGAACGGCGCGAACCGCGAGGCGTAAGGGCAGGGCCTCAGTGGCGGCTTGGGGGGGGACAGGCGACCGCGCCTGTCAGCCTGGGCCATTCATGGGCTCTTGGGGCTCGGCCCCAAGCCCCGCTGGGGCCACGGGCCCCAGACCCCGAGGCCGCGCTGGGAAGGGGCGCTCAAACAACGAGCGCCCCTTCCCAGCGCATGGCCCGCCCTTCGGGCGAGACAACCCGAGGGGTAACAGCGCGTGCCACGCCTGGCCTCGCCCCCGGGTGCGCTTCGTACCCCGCAAGACGCTCCACGGCCTTGCTCACCGGACAAGCCCCCGATACCGTGGATGATGCGAGTTAGCTTCGGGATTCGCCCTCCAGCGCCTCCCTCAGCCGCCGCGTCCCTTCCGCTCTCGTGAGCCCCTCGGCAAACACGCTGGACGAGCCTGCGACGAAGCAGCGCGCGCCTTGCAGCGCCATCCGCCGCGCGTTCTCGAAGCTCACGTTGCCGTCCACCTGCAGGATCGTGTTCCGCCCCTCCTCAGCCAGGCGATCGGCCAGTTGCCCGATCTTCGGCAGCGTCGCCTCCACCAGCCTCTGGCCCGCATACCCGGGGTTCACGGTCATCAGTAGAACGAGGTCCGCATCGTCCAGGACGTAATCCAACGCCGAGAGGGGTGTCGAGGGGTTGAGCGCCACCCCCGGCCTCGCGCCCAAGTCCCGGATCGCCGCCAACGTCCGCTGCAGATGCCCGCACGCCTCGGCGTGGACCACGATCCAGTCGGCGCCGGCCTCGCGGTAGCGGTCCAGGTACCGGATCGGCTCCTCGATCATGAGGTGCACATCGAAGGGCAGCCTGGTCACCGGCCGGAGGTTGCGGATGAGGTCCGGGCCGAAGGTCAGGTTCGGCACGAAGTGAGCGTCCATGATGTCGAAGTGCAGCCAGTCCACGCCCGCCGCCTCGAGCGCGGCGATGTCTTCGCCCAGGCGCGTGAGGTCGGCGCACATCACCGACGCAGAGATGATCATCTCCATCCCCCTGTGCTCCTGTCTGCCGCAGCAGCGCGGCGGCGTCCGCGCTTCCATGTCGACGGCAGAGGCGTGCTACTTGCCGTCGGCGCTCATGCGGATCTCCTCGATGGCGACCTTGGCCCCCGTGTGGGAGCAGGGATCGAGGCGGAAGGTCGTGATGCGGCCGCGCCAGCGGCTGTTCTCGGCGAGAGGCACGACGTAGTCGTGGTACTCGCCGTCGCCGATGAGCCGCCACTTCGCGCTGGCGGCTTCCGAAGTGCCGGCGGTGGCGGTGGTCCAGAAGAGCTGGCCCATCTCATTCTCGGCGGTCGTCGCATCGATCTTCATGCGGATGATGATGTAGGGGTACTTGCTCGCGCGCAGGTCCTGCAGGCCGCACGTGATCGCCGGATCGGGCGAGGCGGTCTCGAAGGTCAGCGCCCCGTTCTCGACCGTCACCCCGGGCAGACCCATCATCGGGCCCCAGCCCTGTTGGCCGTTGGCGAAGTCCCAGGTGAACCGGTTCTCGGGCAGGGGGAAGTCGTAGGGGCCGAGGCCGACGTCCTGGGGCGCGATGTTCGGCGGCCAGCCCCCCGCGGGCTTCCTGCAGAACGTCTCCCGCACGGTGTCGTACATCCCGAAGCCGAACTCCTTGTTCGGCTCGGCGTAGGAGCCCTCGCCCCACTCGTTCAGCGGCGCGAGGGTCATGCGCGTCACGCCCGTTTCATCGGCGAAGCGCTTGGCGTCGCGGCAGAGGTCGCGGAAGAGGTCGACCGTCCGCCCGTAGATCACCTGGGCCCGGTCGCCATGCCAGGGGCGCGAGTCCCAGCCGGTCGCGAGGTTGGGCAGCATCGGCAGGATCCCCGCGTCGTGCCAGGCCTTCAGCCAGGGGTAGGTCGACTCCGCGCAGAGCTTGAAGGGGAAGTGCCGCGGGTCCTCCGCCTTGCCCCCGTGGTCCATGTAGTGGTAGATCGAGGTCATCGCGAAGCCCTTCTCGGCGAGGGGCCGGATGATCTCGGGGTCGGTGCCGGCCTCGGGCCACTTCATGGCGATGAAGTAGATGCCCTTGTACCCGGCGGCCTTCGCCATCTCCTGGGAGATGTCCAGCAGCCGCTTCGCCCCGCCCTGGCCGGCCATGTCGTTGTCCATGTTACCGACGCTCCAGATCATCACCACCGGCATGTCGTCGATCCGGTAGTACTCGGGCGTGCCGAAGTAGTTGTCCAGCCAGTACTGGGTGACCGCCCGCTGGTCGGCCTCCGAGTGCGTGTTCGGCGCGTTGTGGTTCGCCCACATCATGCACCACTTCAGATAGCGCTTGTACCGGGCCTGCTGGAAGCCCTTCACCCAGTGCTCGAGGTGTCGTCCACCCGCGCTCCAGTACCAGTCGACCAGGAAGAACTTCATCCCGTGCTCGACGGCCCACTTGATCTGCCAGTCGACGCACTCCGGGTTGCCCTCGTCGTACCAGCCGAGGACGGGTTTGCGCTCCGGCCCGATGCGACGGATCGGGTCCCACTTCGCCATGTGATCCCACCCGGGGAAGTACAGCGCGCCGATCTCGTAGTCCGACTCGACCGGCCGGGGCTCGGGGACGTAGTCGGCCTTGGGGAGGCCAAGGCCGGGGGTGATTTCGATCTCCGCCCTCACCGGCTCCGCCGAGACGCCCGTCCCGGCCAGCGTGACGACGACTTCGCCCCGGACGGGGCGGTCGGCGGAGAGGCTGAAGCGGGCGGTCACGAAGTCGAAGGCCTCCAGCTCCGGGAGGCTCCGCCAGCCGGCGGTCTCCTCCGCCTTCACGCCGGGGGGCAGCCTCAAGTCGACGATGGTCACGTCGGTGGCCGTGTCGCCGCCGCGGTTGGTGAGGTTGATGATGAAGGGGCACTTCCACCCGACGCGGTTGATCGCGTTCTCGAGGCCCGCGTAACTCACCGTCACCTCCGGCGGGCCCAGCGGGTCCTCGGACAGCGCGAGGCTGTGGACCGTGGCCTTTGCGCCCGGGGTCGTGGACGGCGTCAGCCCGAGCAGCAGCAGATCGCCCGTCCACGCGCTGCTGGGTGACAGGTCGATGTTGTAGGCGTGCCGTTTCCCGTCGGGGATGACGGTGAACTCCTGGGCCTGTACACCGCTCCGCTCCGCCGAGACCCAGCGCACCATGCCCGTGCTGCCCCGGTCGACGGTCATCTGCACCGACAGCCACGCGCGATCAGCCACGGGCGTCTGCAGCGGCGGGCTCAGCACGGCGGCCTGCGGGTCGTCGCCCATCGCGAACCCGAGCCCGGCCGCCGTCACCTCGCCGCCGGTCCAGCCCTCGGCGCCCGGCGTGAAGTCCCACGCGCTCTCGGTCTGCGGCGTCGTGGCCTCGACGGGCTCGACGATGCGGACGTAGTCCACCGCGAAGGTCTTCTTGCCGGCGTCAGCCGCGGCGGGCTTGGCGAAGTCCAGCCGCAGGAGGATGATCTTCCCCT
>VGFB01000695.1 GCA_016869015.1 Armatimonadota bacterium | reverse complement strand
GGAGGCGGAGCCCGCCGAGCTCCTGCCGCTGGCCTCGCGGGTCACCGAGTTCCCGATCGGGACGCGCGAGGTGAGCGAGGAGCGCTTCCAGGAGTGCCTCGCGCTGGTGAAGTCCGGCCCGCCGACTGACCACGAGTGGTGGTTCGCGCGGGACGTGTTGCTGCTGCACGAGCAGAACAAGTGGGAGCCCGCGGCGACCTGTGAGGTCCAGGCCATTCAGATCGGCCCGGCCGCCTACGTCGCGAACCCGGGGGAGTACTTCTGCCAGTTCGGCCTGAACATCAAGCAGCGCTCGCCCTTCCCGTACACGTGGGTGGTCGAGCTGGCGAACGGCTGCATCGGCTACGTCCCGACGGCCGAGGCGATGGGTCCCCACGGGGGAGGCTACGAGCCGCGGCTCGCGCTGAGCAGCAAGCTGGTTCCGGAGGCGGGGCAGATGATCGAGGACGCGTCGGTGGCGCTGCTGGCCTCGCTGACGCCCGACGTCGAGCCCCCGCGCCCCACGGTGCCTCAGGCCGGAACGCCGTGGGGCATGGGCTCGGCGAAGGCGTCGGACGTGTGAGGCAAGAAAGGGGACCTCAATGAACTGGTACGCTCAGGCCTTCCGCAAGATGCACTTCGACATGCACACTCCCGGCGATGTGACCGAGGTCGGGGTAGACTTCGATGCGGAGGACTTCGCCCGGCAGCTCGACGACATCGGCGTCGAGGCAATCTGCTGGTTCGCGAAGTGCGGCTACGGGTGGAGCTACTACCCGACGCAGGTCGGTCGTCGGCACCCACACCTCGCGGTCGACACCTTCCCGCCGGTGGTCGAGGCGTGTCACGCGCGGGGGATTCGCGTGCTGGGCTACTACCATGTGAGCGGGTGCGAGTGGGCCGAGGGTCACCCGGAGTGGCACGCGCGGAACGCCGACGGCTCGGTGTGCCGCGACGGCAACATCCGCTACTCGATCTGTCCGATGGGCCCCGCGGGGACTGAGCTGATCATCCCTCAGCTCGTGGAGATCGTCACGCTGCAGCCCGCCGACGGGCTCTTCCTGGACGATCTGCTCGGGTGGAAGGTCTGCTACTGCGACGCCTGTCGGGAGGGCTACGGGCAGGACCCGCCTGTCTCGCCCGCCGACGAGGGCTGGGATGCCTTCCTCGCCTGGCGCCGGGAGGCCGCCGAGGCCTTCTTCGGGCAGGCCGCGGGCGAGGTGCACCGGGCCCGGCCGGAGGCGCTCTTCGGGGTCAACTACGCGGGCTCGTTCCGCCATCCCGATCTCGCGCCGAAGGGCCTCGACTACCTCACCGCCGACATCCCCGAGCCCGAGAGCAGCTCCCTCAACGCGAGCCTCCTCTGCCGCCAGCACGCCACCCAGCCGCTACCGTACGACGCGATGAACTCCCGGATGCTGCACTGGTGGACGGACTGGACGCAGAAGCCGGTCACCGCGATGAAGCAGGAGTTCGCGACGGTGCTCGCCAACGGCGGGCGGACGTTCCTCGGCGACATCGCCTACCATCGGACCGCGCTGCCCGATCGGGCGGTGCTGCGGAATGCCGGCGAGGCCTTCGCGCTCTGCCGCGAGATCGAGCCCTATGCGCGCGGCGCCGAGCCCGCCCCTGACCTGGCGATCCTCAACAGCGCCGCGTCACACTACCTCGGGACCCACGCGCCGAATGCCGATCCGATCCCCGTGAAGGGCGCGCACCTCGCGCTCCTCGAGGCCGGGCTGCACGCGCACGTGCTGCCCGAGCACGAGCTACCCGGCCTCTTGGGCGAGTACACCGGCCTCGTGATCCCCGAGCAGACACACCTCGCCGACGAGACCCTCGCCGCCATCCGGGCTTTCGTGGCCGGGGGCGGCGGACTGGTCGCCATCGGCGACACCCAGCTCGCAGACGTGCTGGGTCTCGAGCGGGTGGGCCTGTCCGATGAGGACCGGAGCTACTTCGTCTGCGAAGCGGAGGACCTGAACCCCAGCGACGAGGTCACCTGCCCGCCGCGCCTCGTCCCGGGCCGCGCGATGCTCGCGAACGCGACGACCGCGACCGTTCTCGCGCCGCTCGTCGCGCCCCTCGCCGGAGGGCCGCCGCACTCCGGCGCACCGCCGGGCCGGCCCACGCCGCACGCCGCCATCTCCCTCGACACCTACGGCGCCGGGCGGACCGCCTTTGTCGCGGCGCCGATCGCCACCGACCTCTTCGCGCGCGGCCACGCCGCCCTTGCGCCCCTGATCGCGGGCCTCGTGCGTCGCGTCTGCGAGCCGCGGGTAGCGGTCGAGGCCGACGGCACGCTCGAGGTCTCGCTGCTGCGGCGCGGGCCTTCACTCCTCGTGCATCTGGTCACCTACTCCGCCTCGCGCCATCCCGGTCGACCGGCCACCGTAGACCGCCTCGCGCCGGTCCACGACGTGACGATCCGCCTGCGAACGGAAGCGGAGCCGCTCCTCGTGGACGGCAGCGTCGATGGCCTGCGCTGGAGCTACCGCGACGGCATCGCGGAGATCACGCTGAGCAAGGTCGACCTCTGGGCCTGTGTGGAGGTACAGGAGGCTGGGGGGGGCTGACGGTCGCCGGAATCAGTTCCGGCGGTTGAGGGTCTTGTACGCCTTGCTCCGATGGGCGATCTCGACCACCGTCACGATGCGTGCGTCGTCATCGATGTGGTAGCAGACGCGATAGTCCCCGATCCGTACCCTCCGGAAGGGCCGCAGGGCTCCAGTCAGCTGTTCTGAATCCACGGGCCGAGGGTTGGTGGCCAGGGCATCGATGTGCGAGCCGATGCGCTGCCGCACCGGTTTCTCGAGGCGAAGGAGTCCCTTGCGCGCGGCGGGCTCGAGGCGAATCCGGTAGGTCACGGCAGTCGCTCGGACTCCGCTCTCACCTGCTCCCACGGTATGAAGTCCTCCTCGGAAGCGGCGTTCATGCGTCGGTCCAGTTCCGCCACCAGCGCCTGATCGGCCACTGCCTCGTCGAAGGGCGCCTCGATGTCGCGCTTCCGGAACCGCCACGCCCGCCCGAACTTCACCCCTGGGATGCGGCCCGCCCGCGCGAGGCGCTTGATCGTGTCCGGGCTGGTCTTCAGGTACTGCGCCGCCTCTTCGGTCGTCAGGATCTCGCTCATTTCAGCCCTCATTGGTCTCATCTGCACGGAACATCTCGATCTGCCATATTATACCCGATGGCGAGGGGAGGCTCAACACCCCTCCCACGCAATCGGCGGCACCTCAACAACGCCCCCGCCGTTGCGCATTGAGTCCGCGCCGGCGCAGCCCGCCGCAACGCTCATCCGCCCGGCTTCCGGGGTCGCAAGGGGCTCCTTCCCCTCGAGGACCATGTCGAGGAAGTCCTCGCAGATGACCGGGTCCGCGCCGCCGTGACCGCCGAGCGCCGGGCGCACCTGGTACTCGCGGTCGGCCAGTTCCTTCCAGCCTGGTGAGCGGCGCATCTTCACCCAGACCTTGCCATCGGGTTCGGAGTTCTCGAGGCGGCCCTCGGTGCCGATGATCGTGTAGTTGCGGTGGTAGTCCGGCGTGAAGTGGCACTGGAGATAGGAGGCCTTGATGCCGCCCTCCAACT
>VGFB01000694.1 GCA_016869015.1 Armatimonadota bacterium | reverse complement strand
TGTGGTTCACCGTACACGCGCCGCCGGGCACGCCTGCAGGGGAGTATCGGGGGAGGATCACGATCCGGCCGGACGGCGGCGGCTCTGGTGAGCCGACCCACCAGGGCCGGGCGATTGACGTCCCCGTGCGGGTGACCGTGTACGGCTTCGATCTGCCCGCCCAAGCGCACCTGAAGACCGCGTTCGCGCTGATGGACGGCTACTTGGAGCAGCTCTACGGCAAACCGCTGACGCCCGAACTGCGGCGTAGGTACGGCGACTTCGTCCTACAGCACCGCCTGAACCCCGACGACATCTCCCGCACCGATCCGCCCGACCTCGACGATCTCGCGTACTACGACGGACGCGGCCTGAACGCCTTCAACGTGATCAACATGGTCGAGCCGCGCGGCGAGCGGACGTGGGTGTGCTGGAGCCCGCTGGAGGTCTACACCGCCCGGTTCAAGGAGGACCTGATCCGGCGGCTGGACCCCTATGTCGCCGAGCTGAAGAAGCGTGGTCTGGCCGACAAGGCCTATGTCTACACCTTCGACGAGCGCGGCGAGGACTTCTACCCCACGATGCGGGAGTACTTCGGGCTCATCAAGGAGCGGTACGGCATCCCGACGCTCACGACCGCATACCTCAAGCAGGATCCGCAGGTCATGCGCGACCTCAACGTGGACTGGAACTGCCCGCTGTCCAGCGTCTACCGTTACGACGATGCTGCGAAGTGCCGCGAGCAGGGCCTCCAAACGTGGGCGTATGTCTGTCTGGGGCCGCGCTACCCCTATGCGAACTGGCTGGCCGACGACCCGCTGATCGAGGCGCGGGTGATCTGGTGGCAAGCGTACCATCAGCAGATGGACGGGTTCCTGTACTGGGGGCTGAACATCTGGGGCCGGGCGAACAACGACTACCTCATCGATCCCGAGACCGACGGGCCGCGGCTCCGGTGGAGCATCTCGACCGGCGGCGACTACGCGTGGCTGCAGGGCGACGGCGAACTGCTTTACGCGGGGAAGGACGGCCCCATCGGCTGCATCCGCCTCGCCAACATCCGCGACGGCCTCGAGGACTACGAGTATCTCTGGAAGCTCGCGGAGCTCGAGGGGACCGACGCTGCCCGCCAGGGCTGCCTGCCAGTGACCACCAGCATGACCCAGTTCACCCGCGACGCGAACGAGGTGAGCAAGCAGCGGGAACGGATCGCGAGGAGGATCGAAAGCCTGCTTCCAGGATGAGACTCAGCCGACCGCCGCAGCAATCTGGTCGTTCGTCACGACCTCCCCGCCGAGGGACAGGGCCTTCTCGACCAGCCGTCGCACCATCCCGCCGTGGGGGTCGCGGCAGGCCTGGACCTGGGGGTGCAGGAGCACGCTGAAGGTGAGGTCCTCCTGCGCGGCGACGTGGATGCCATGCTCCAGCAGGCGCGTGAACTCGCCCCGGTCCAGGTCGCGCACCCGGTAGGCGTGGATGTCGCTGATCCCCATCATGGGGATCTCGGGCAGCCCGTTCGGGTAGCGATAGGGCTGTAGCGCGCGCACGCTCTCCCCCACGCCCCGCTCCAGCTCGCTCCAGTCGAAGGGCCGCTCGGTCGGCAGCTCGCAGTCGTAGTGCCCCGAGCAGTACGCGAAGCCGTGCTGCTGCAGTAAGCCCTGCACGGCCGGGGCGTCCTGCAGGCCGTTGCCGAAGCCCCCCGGCGTGCGGAAGCCCCGGGGACGCGTGCCGAGGTGGTGCTCGAGGAGGTCGCTGGTGGCCGAGATCTCGTCGGCGATCACGTCCAGCGGCGTCGCCGCCCCCCGGAGCTTCAGGGGGTCCTGATTGTAGACGATCTGGAGGTCCTCGAAGCGCTGGGCCTTCACGTTCACGTGATGGTAGGTATGGTTGCCGACCGCGTGGCCCTCCCCCACCAGCCGCCGGAGGTACGCGATGTCGTCGGCCTGGACGGCGGCCCCCAGCACGAACCACTGGAACCGCACCCCCAGCTCGAGCGCGAGGTCGGCCAGCTGCTCGATGTGCCGCCGAGTCTGCTCGTCGATCGCGCCCTTCCGGTGGTCCCACACGTCCGACCAGTAGGGGAAGTTCGTGCACATCTCAATGTCGAAGGTCAGACTCAGCTTCATGCCGGGGTGCCTCCTCAGGGTGTGCCGGGCCGAACGTCGTACGCATGCAGGAACTCGTGGTGCCGCACGTACAGCCGTCCGTTGCAGACCACCGGGAAGGCCCACACCGGGCCGATCCCGCCCGCCGGGAGCTGGAAGCGGCTGATGACCTCCAGGCGCTCGGGGTTCGGGCGCACCAGGCCGACCTCGCCCGTGTCGGTGACGAAGTAGAGCAGCCCCTCGGCGAAGGTCAGCGCGGCGGAGAGCTGGCCCTTCAGGTCCTCCGCGCCCCACATGGTCGCGCCCGTTTCGGCGTTCAGGCAGGCCAGGTGCCGCTGCTTGTGGTCCGCATCGGCGTGTCCGTACAGGTATCCGTCGACGAGCATCACGCCGCCGTGCTCGTTGTCGAGGTCCGTGACATGCCAGATCTCCTCGACCGAGCAGGTCTCGCCCTCCACGGTGAGCCCCACCCGCGTCGCGCCGTAGCCCCACGTGCCGGTCAGGTAGAGGTTCCCGTTGTCGTAGAGCGGCGCATTGCAGTTCACGCGCGCCGGGTGCGGGAAGCGCCACAGCAGCCGGCCCGTGTCGGCGGCGACGCCGACGGCCGCGGAAGCCGTCATCGTCACGATCTGCCGGAGGCCGCCCTGCTCTACCAGGATAGGCGAGGCATGGCTATGCTGATCGCCGACACCGGTGCACGTCCAGCGGGTCTCCCCGGTGTCTTTGTCCAGGGCCGCCATGAAGACGTCTGCGCCCCCGGGGCAGCAGATCACGTTCCGGCCGTCGATCAGCGGCGATGCGGCCACGCCCCACGTGATCGGTCGGCCGCCGAACCGCGCGAAGGTGTCGACCGCCCAGATCGGCTCCCCCGTCTTCGCGTTCAGACAGACGAGGTTGCCATGCCCGTTCATGTGGTACAGCTTGCCCTCCACGACCGTCGGCGTGGAACGGCTTCCTGGGACGGATTCAGTGTACGGCCTGCCATTGGCCCGCCGCCAGACCGGCTGCCCGTCGAGGTCGAGGGCACTGATCACCAACTCCTGGTCGGTGTCGCCGGCCGTGTAGATCATCTCCTCAGCGATGGCGACGGTCGAGTAGCCCTGCCCCAGACCCTCCGCGCGCCAGATGAGCGGCGGGCCCCCCTCGGGCCACTGGGCGAGGAGGCCTGTCTCGATGGAGCGGTTGTCGCGACGAGGACCGAGGAACTGGTACCAGTCCTCGGCGATGGTCGGCACGGCCAACGCCAGCAAGACCATCAGACTACCCATCATCGGCTGGGGTCCTTCCTGCGCGCGGGGCGTCACTCCGCGCTGATCTTCAGGTTGTCCACGTAGATCGCCGTCTTCGTCGTCGCGTTACTGACGAAACCGATCCAGGTCAGCTTCTCCCAGCCCGGGGTGATCACCGCCGAGTCGGTGAACTCCTGCGGCGGCTCGTTCGGGAGGGTGACGGTCAGCCTCCACGTGTCGGCCGCCTGCCCTCCCA
>VGFB01000693.1 GCA_016869015.1 Armatimonadota bacterium | reverse complement strand
GGCTGGTGGTCGCCCTGCGCGCGGACGGGCTGGAAGAGCACGCAGACCGGCTCACCGGAGAGCACGCTCAAGATCAGCCGCACATCGCCCGCGACGGGGCGCGTTCTGTGCGGGTCGGCGTTGGGACCGGTGGCGAGGAAGAGCTCGCAGGCGTCTCCCGTCTTGAACAACAGCGCCTCATCGTCCCCGGCGTTCGCCATCGGGGAGTCATCCGTGACCTGGAAGGCGGCGTACAGCCGCTCTGCGTCGTAAGCGATCCCCGCGCGGCTCGCGCGGCCCTCCGGGGCGTCCAGGTCCACCAACCGATCAGCCGGCCAGTCGCCGAGGTCGCCGTCGACCTTCACCTCCGCTCGCGTGAGGCGGATCGGCGGCCGGTCGGATACGAGGCCCTGCCGGCTCTTCGCGGCCTCCAGAGCCTTGCCGGCGTCCTCGGCCGTGAGGGTGAGGGGCACGCGGCCGTGCCGAACGCCCTCCAGGCCGGTGACCTCCCAGATCCGGCAGTCGGTGTCGCCCGCGATCAGGTAGTACCGGCCCGACTCCGGGTGGCGGAAGAAGCAGCCCGAGAAGTTCTCCGGCCAGACGGTGGTCTCCGACGCGAGCGGCCCATAGCGGTTATCGTGGCACAGAGAGGCCAGCCAGAGTCCCTCGGATGAGAGCAGGTTGAACTGCCCGAAGTAGCCGTTCACCGCCAGGGCGTCCGTCCCGTCGGGCAGCGGCGCGTCGCCGATGAACTTCATTGCCCCGACCACGTCGCCGGGCTTCGCCAGCGGCGCCTCGAGCCCGAACCCCAGCCACACGTTCCGGTATGCCCACTCCCGCCGCCCTTCCGCTGTGTAGCGGGACACGGCAGACCATGCCGCGCCCTCGCCGTATGCGCCGCCCCCGGCCTGCTCCAGCACGTGGACCGACCCGTTCAGGGGCAGGACGCTGTGCACGTGCCCCTTCCCCTGCACCTCGAACAGCGCCTGCTGCGCGGTCGGCGTCGGGTAGATCGGCGCGCCGTGCTCCGTCCAGCCCGTCACGGGCACCCGGTATAGCAGCCCGAGGTGGTTCTCGGTCGCCCCCCAGAGCGTGAGGTCCTCATCCGCCCACCCGCCCCAATAGTGCCCCCAGAAGTGGGGCACGGGCTCGATCGCCAGCTCCGGCTCCTGCACGAGATGGTCCCCGTCCCGATCCGTCCAGACATACGCGAAGGCGCGCGGGTTGCGCCACAGCTCCTCGCGCACCGCCTCGGGCAGGTCCGACTTCACGAACCCGTGCAGCAGCAGCGCGTTGCCGTCTCCCACGGCCGCCACGGGCTCGGCAATGTCGCTCTCCACAAGGTAGACCAGCATGCCCCCGCGACTGGGCTGCACCACGTACTCGCGCCCGTTGACGTGCCGGTAGTGGAGCGCGCGGCCCATGTACCCCCCGTCGGGAGCGAACTGGAAGCCTGTCATCTGCGGGCGGATCAGCGTCGAGAGCGTCTTCACGGCGCCTGTCCGGTAGTCCACCTCGAACAGCGTGTTGTGCACGTTCACGCGTTCGGGCCGGGCGCCATCGACCAGACCCTCCACCGCGTACGCCCCGGGGCCGAGCAGCTCCGTCCGCTGCCGCCCGTCGCGCGACCAGAGACTGATCCGTCGCGGTGTGTCGTCGTGCTCGCACACCCACACCGTATCGCCCACCACGGTCAGCCCTGCGGGCATCAGCATCCCGGACGGGTCGTAGCGACCGACCCACGGCCGCCCGCCCGGCTTGCCGAGGGCTCGCAACGGCTTCCCGTTCGCGTCGAAGACCTTCACCTGCATCTGGTCGCCGCAGTCCGAGACGTAGATCCGTCCATCGCCATCGAGCGCCAGCCCCCACGGTTGCGTCAGGGCGTCCTGCGCGATGGGGGTCACCTCGCCGCTCGCCGGGTCCACGCGCACGACGCTCCGGCCCGAGACCACGATCAGCTGCCCTTGGGGCGTCGCCGCCAGCCCGACGGGGTCGGGCACCGCGAACTCGCCGAGGCGCTCACCCGTCCTCCAGTTCACGCCGACGATCTTGTCCTCGAGGTTGAGCGAGCCGTATACAGCATCCCCGATCACGGCGAGGCCGAGCAGGTTCAGCCCCAGCCCGTTCGGGCCGTGATCGTGCTGGGCGAAGCACTCCCAGGTGCGCTTCTTCGTGACCGTCGGGTGGTATTGGCTGGCGCGCTCGAGGAAGGTCATGCCCCCGGGCTTGAGGGCGTCCGACCATTCGCTCAGCACCAGCGTGCGCTGACCGAAGGGGAAGTTGACGGGCTTGCCCGTCTTCGCCTCCCACAGCACCACCCCCGCCTTGTTCGGCGCCGTCATGGGGTCGGCGCCCCAGCCCTTGCCGTCCTGGGCGACGAAGACGACCTCGCCGTTCGTCGCCAGCGCCGTCACCAGGATCCCGAGCTCCAGCACCTGATGCTGACCCCATAGCTTCCGCGGCTTGCCGTCGGCCGTCAGCTCCCGCGCGACGGCGATGACGGCCCAACCCGCTTCGCTGACCGTCCAGCCCAGGTAGAGGCGCTCAGCATCGGCTGCGGCGGCGACGGGAGGGCCGTGATCGCCGCCCCAGGCGCCGCGGCCGTCGTCGGTGCGCCACGGCGGACTGCCCGCCGAGTGAACCGAGGTGACATGCCTCTGCCCCACCCCCGCGTGCGTCAGGAAGCGCACCGTGTACTGACCCGGCGGCAGGGGCTTGCCGAAGTCATCCAGCCCGTCCCAGCGGACCTCAACTTCTCCGCCGTCCGAGGGCGCCCCGAACGAGACCACCGGCAGCGTGCGGACCAGCTCGGTCTCGCTGAAAACACCCAGGCTCAACGACTGCGCGCCGGCGGGCACCGGGACCCTTAGCGTCAGCGGCGCGCGCTGCTGAGCCGGGGAGGCGATCCGCTCCTCGGGGCGGAGGTTGCCGTGGTCCAGCAGCAGCCCCTGCCCCCACATCCCGCAGCCCTGGAAGCTGAAGCCGGCCTGCCGGATGACCTCGTTGAAGGTCAGCACGTTCTTCCAGCCCGAGCCGTCGCCCCACAGCGGCTGTGCGACCAGCGCAATCCGATCTCCCGGCTTGGGTGGGTGCTCGCCGGCGTTCAGCAGCCCCCACGGCACCCGCGCCTCGAGCGTGTACCCCTTCCCGTCCTCATCCGCCCGGAAGGCGACCCCCGACTCCGCCCCGGTCAGCACTCGGGTTCCGTGGTAGTCCATCCCATACTGCAGCTGCAGCACCGGCAGTCGGGCGTCGGTGTAGTGCCAGATCGTCAGGTGACAGATGTGGTCGCCCTTGGAGTCCGGCAGGGGATAGGGCTGGCCGGGATCGCTGGACAGCCGCACCTGAAGGCAGTCCCCGTCCCAGCCCCGATCGGGCTCGACGGCCGGATCGTGGCGGTTCACCAGCGGCGTGTCGTCCACGAAGTGGGCGCCGATGTACAGCGCCTCGGCATCGTGCATGAAGGCCGGCGTGAAGGTGAATCTCGGCCGGAGCGCCTCATCGAAGGCCCCCTCCAACGCCGCCGACCGGTCCCAGTCCGAGAGGTCCCCGTCGATCTGTACGCCCGCCGGCGCCGGCACGATGAACGCCCGGTC
>VGFB01000692.1 GCA_016869015.1 Armatimonadota bacterium | reverse complement strand
TCGAGGGTGACCTTCGAGACGCGGATGCGAGGGCGCGTTGGTTGGGTGGGGGCCGCGGTCGTTTCGGGTTGGGTCGCCATGGTGCGCTCCGCCCGTGGGGTAGGGACTCGGGCACGTTGTACTACGCTGGATGGGGCCCAGGGGTGCCCCACCGTTCCTACCTTCGCCGCGAGAGGCCGTGACCCTCCCGGCAGGGAACCCCGGGCCATGCACTTCCCGGATCGACAGGTTGAGCTGGAGGGTGAGTGCCGCTGTGGGCGGCGGGGGCGGCTGCATCATCTTTCGGAGATCGGGGGGCCGCTGTGCGAGGCATGCTTCCCCGAGTCGATGCAGCGGCGGGTCGCGCGCGACATCCGCGTCTACCGGATGATCCCCAAGGGCTGGAAGGTCGCGGTCGCGCTGAGCGGCGGGAAGGACAGCGGGTCGCTGTTGCACATCCTGCAGACGCTGAGCCGGGGGCGGATGAACTTCCGCGTCTCGGCGCTGCATGTGAACATGGAGCTGGGGGAGTACTCGGCGCAGTCGCGGCGCGTGTGCGAGGGGTTGGCGGACAGCCTGGGGGTCGACCTGACCACGGTATCGATCGCCGAGTGGGGGCTGAAGGTGCAGCAGACGCGGCGCTTCCCGACGTGCGCGGTGTGCGGCGGAATCCGGCGGCCGGTGATGGCGCTGGTGGCCCGGCGGATGGCGGCCGACGTGCTGGTCACGGGGCACACGCTGGACGACCAGTTGGTCTATGCGCTGAAGGACCTGCTCTCAGGCAAGTCGCACCCGCCCAAGCCCGTGACGCCCAAGGGCCCCGTCTTCCCCCAGAAGGCCAAGCCGCTGTTCCACCTGCCGGATCGGGCGATGGCGATCTACGCGCGGCTGGCGGGCCTCCCCACGGTGCCGGGCGCGTGTCCGCTGTTCATCCCCGACACGCACCGGTTCAAGGACGTGTTCGAGGTGCTGGAGGGCCTCGCGCCGCTCGCCAAGAAGCAGCTCATCCGCTCCCTCAGCCGCAACCTGAAGCGGCCGCCCGGCCCCGACCGCGTGGAGCAGCCCTGCCCGGTGTGCGGCGACCCCACCTACTACAACCCCTGTCCGCTGTGTCGGCTGCGGGAGTGGCAGGCGGAGGATGGGGCCCAGACACGGTCTCCGGCTCGGCCGGCTACGGGCGCACCTCATCATGGGTGAGCTCGCGCGTCACGGTCAGGGCCCATGGCGCGATGAAGGGGCCGACCTCCCTGAACCACTGATCGAGGTTCTCGGCTACGTACTCGATGGGCACGTCGTAGATCTCCGCAGTGGTATCGACGAACTCCACATCGCCCGTGCAGTGCCACGGCCAGGCGCTCCGGCCCTCCGACAGGTTCCGGTTCACGTGGATTCCGTCACTTGGGCCCCGAGCGATCCGGGCCAGCGCGATGGGCCTCCCCGCCTGGACGGGGTCGTCGATCAGTGCTCGGGCATGGGCGATGTCATCGGGCTCGGTGAGCGGGAGGACATACGAATTGGGAACCGGCTCCGGCGCCCCCTCCGGGCACGACACCAGGAAGTACACGGTCTCCGGCTCGCCGTTCCCGCCCGTGGACGAGCAACCCGCAGCGATTGCGGCGACCGCGATGCACGCCAACATCCAGACAGCACCCTTCATTGGGCGCCCTCCTTCAGGAGACTGGGGCTTGGACGCAACCCGCAGGTCCGTTGTTCCGTGACCAGGCGCGTGCGCACAAGGGGAAGAAGCCTCGGGCGCTCAATACGCCAGCCACGTTCCTTTGCTCCGTCGAGGAGGCCCCCGATGCGCGTTCCGCTGCTCGTCTCGCTGAGGACCGGACCCGCCGGGACGTTCGAGGCCCGGCTGCCGAGGATCGTCTCGTTCGGGTATGGCTGTCGGGGGGAGATCCCGGCCCTCGCCGCCGAGTATGGCCCGAAGGTCTGCTTCGTCGTCGGGAAGCGGTCCCTACAGGCCTCGGGGGCGCTGAACGAACTGCTGGAGGCGGCTCGGGAGGCGGGCCTGGACCCGGTCATCTTCGACAAGGTGGAGGCCGAGCCGCTGGTGGGGACGGTGGACGTGGTGCGCGAGACGCTGCTGGACGAGGACTGCGACGTCGTGATCGCGGTTGGCGGGGGCAGTGTGCTTGACGTGGGCAAGGCGGCGGCGGCCCTGGTGGACTCCGAGCTACCGACGGCCGAGCATCTGGCGGGGGCCGAGCTGCCCGAGGACGGCTTGCCCGTCATCGCGGCGCCGACCACCTCGGGAACCGGGGCCGAGGTGACCCCGAACGCGGTCCTCCGCGACCCCAACACCGGCGCCAAGGCGAGCCTCCGAGGGCCGAGCCTGTTGCCGGCGGCGGCGATCGTCGACCCGCAGCTGACGATGGGCGCCCCGCCCGAGGTCACCGCCCACAGCGGCCTGGACGCGCTGACCCAGGCCCTGGAAGCCTACACCTCTCTGGGCGCCAGTCCGTTCAGCGACGCTCTCGCCTTCCCGGCCGTCGTGCGGATCGGCGTGGCGATCCGGACCGTGTACGTGGACCCGAAGTCCTGGCCCGGCCGCGAGAGCATGGCCCTGGGCAGCCTGTTCGCCGGGATCGCACTGGCCTCCGCGCGTTTGGGCCTCGTTCACGGCCTCGCTCACCCGATCGGCGTGGAGTACCGCCTGCCCCATGGCCTGGCGTGCGCTCTGCTGCTGCCGCACGTGATGGAGTTCAACCTGCCCGCCTGCGGCGAGAAGTACGCCGTCTGCGCCCGGGCGCTGGGGGTCGGCGAGACGGGCGAGGACCTGCTGGGATGGGTCCGGCAGCTGCTCCCACAGCTCGGGGTCGAGACTACCCTGACGGACCGGGGCCTCCGTGAGATGGACTTCCCGAAGCTCGTCCCGGCCGCTGCCGCCTCCGGCTCGACGAAGCACAACCCGCGGGAGGCCGGCGAGGAAGACATCACCGCGCTGCTGCGGCACATCATCGATCCCGATTCGCCGTTGCCGGAGCTGGAGGAGCATCCCGCATGACGCTGCCCCTGGTGTTGGCGCTGATTTCCGGTGCCGCCTCCCAGCCGCTTCTCACGGCCTACCGGGCGAACACCCCTCCCACCATCGATGGGAGCCTGGAGGACGCCTGCTGGCAGGCCGCTAGCGTGGCGTCGCCGTTCCTCTCGAACGCGGGGGCCGGCCTGGTCGGCGATCAGACGCAAGCGCGCGTGTGTTGGGACGAGGCCGCTCTCTATGTGGGGATCGAGGCCCTGGAAGGCCTCCTCGACCCCAGGCTGAACATGCTCCACCTGGTGAGGGCGGAGCAGACGGGCCGAGACGCCGCCGTCTGGACCGAGGACAGCGTCGAGGTGTTCCTGCAGCCCCCGGGCCACGCCTACTACCACTTCGCCGCCAACTCGGGAACGGGTACCTACGAGGCCGAGGGGCTGCGCGCCCCGTGGAACTGCGAGTGGCAGTGCGTCGCGACGCGCGGCGGGAAGAGCTACCTCGTGGAGATGGCGATTCCGCTCGCAGCCTTGGGCGGCGACCCGACCGGCGAGTGGCGTCTCAACCTCACCCGCAACCGCTCCTTCGCCAAGGAGCTGAGCACCTGGAGCGGCCTGC
>VGFB01000691.1 GCA_016869015.1 Armatimonadota bacterium | reverse complement strand
GCCTCGCTTCGCCGCGCCATAGGCCGTCGCCGTCGCCCTCCGTGTGTTCCGTGGTGGACGTGCCGTGCCGTCGCCCTTGCCGTCCCACCCAGCCCGGTCGTCTTCGCGCCTCTTCGTGCTCTTAGCGTCTTCGTGGTGGACGTGCCGTGCCGTCCCCCGATTTCTGGCAACATCCTTGCAGCGTCTCCGCCAAACGTCGTCGACGGCGCGGCCGGCCAACTCCGGGCCGGGGGCGCAGAGGAAGCGGCGCAGAAGGAAAGAGGCGGGCCAAGGGCGTAATCAGACGACGCGACTGTCGGGCAAGGGGTGAAGGGGACGGCCCGCAGTCGGCATCGGAGGAGTCGGAAATGGGCCTTCTCGAGCGCATCAAGGCATTGGTCAAGGCGAATGTGAATGAGGTCTTGCGGCAGGCCGAGGACCCTGAGCAGGCTCTGGACAACCTCATCCGAACGATGGAAGAGGACCTGGCGGAGGCCAGAGCGGGAGTGGCGGCCGCCGCCCGAGACGAGCGCAAGCTGCGAGACACCCACGAGCAGAGCCGCCAGGAGGCGGCCACCATGCTGAAGCGTGCGGAACAGGCCGTGGCGGTAGGCAACGACGAGCTGGCGCGCGAGGCCCTCCGCCGGCGTCGGAAGGGCGTGGGAACCGCCGAAGCCGTCCGCGAGCAGTGGGAGACCGAGAGCCGGACGCTGGCCGAGCTGCGCGCCAATCTGGCCGTGCTCGAAGCCAAGATCGAACAGGTCCGCCGCAAGCGCGAGGCGCTACTGGCCCGCCGACGGTTGGCGCGAGTCCGACGCGACCTGCAGGAGACCTCGGGCGTCGGCCGGTCGGCCACCACGGAGCAGACGTTCAACCGTCTCTCCGATCGCATCGACGATCTGGAGGCCGAAGCCGAGGCCTACGCCGAGCTTGCCCTGCGTGACGTGCAGACTCAGGTCGCGCGCCTCGATCTCGAGCAGCTCGAGACCGCGACTGACATCGAGGCGGAACTGCAGGGCATCAAGGACCGGCTGCGGAAGCAGGGGTGAGGAGCAGCACTGAGCACTGAGCACTGAGCACTGAGTACGGCGAGGCGAGCACACGGCATCCAGTACGGAGCGGCGGGGGCCGAACGATGGGCGGGCAAGAGACCGACAAGAGCCGCAACGCGCTCGGGGAGCGTGCTCGGGGGCGCCCACCGGCCAAGACGTTCAGGGACCTGGTGGTCTGGCAAACAGCTCATCAGTTCGTCCTGGCCGTCTACAAGCTCACGGAGAGCTTCCCCAGGGCGGGGCAGTTCGGCCTGACGGCGCAGCTGAGGCGAGCCGCCCTGTCGATACCGGCGAACATCGCGGAGGGGTTCCGTAAGCGCAGCGATCCGGACAAGGGGCGCTTCCTCAACATCGCGCAGGGGTCCGTCGAGGAGTGCCAGTACTATCTGATTCTGGCGAAAGACCTCGGCTACGCCGACATGGAGTCGGCCACTGCGCAGTTGGACGAGGTGAGCCGTCTTCTGACTGCCTACGCAGCATCCGTCTTGGGCGCGCGCCGCTGATCTCGCTCTGCGCCGTCCGCCGTTCGGTGTGTCGTCCGCCGCGCTCAATGCTCGATACTCAATGCCGCCGTTACCTACGGAGGTGACCGACGATGACCTGGAGCTTCGGAGTGTACCTCTTCTGCCTGGTGGTGGGGCTCGGGTTCGCCGTGGCAAGCGGGTTCCTGGGCGGGGTCCTGCACACGGGCGACGGCGGCGACGCCGGCTTCGGCCACGACGTGGGCGGTGACGTTCACGCCGGTGTGCCTGCCGATCACGACGTCTCCGCCGGCCATGGCGACGCGGGAGTCCACCTCTCGCCACTCAGCCCGCCGATCATGTCGACCTTCCTGGCCGGGTTCGGCTTCGCGGGCATGGTGGGCGAGAAGGCCTTCCACTTGCCGTGGTTCCTGTCGGGCCCGACCGCGGCGGTCTTCAGCCTTGCGGTCGCCGTCCTGACCTTCGTCCTGGTCGGCAAGCTGATGTCCAGCAGCCAGGGCACCTCGCACATCCGCATGGCCGATCTCACCGGGACGGAGGCGGAGGTCATCACGCCCATCCCCGCGGAGGGCGTGGGCGAGATCGCGTTCGACACGACCACCGGGCGCACGTCGTGCCCGGCCCGCTCCGAGACGGGGGCCGCCATCCCCCGCCACAGCATGGTGACCATCGCCCAGGTCGTGGGCAACGTGGCCCTGGTGCGCGAGACCATCGACGAGCAGCTCCGCAGCCTCGGGCGCTCCGAGCAGACCGCCGCCGAGCCTGCGGCCCGGGAGATGACCGAGCGCGAAGACGCGTGACCGTGCCCTTCGCGGCGCCGCACCATCGGCGCGGCGAACTGCGAGCTCTGAACTGCCGTTACTCACCAGGAGGTGCATGGACATGTGGGGACTCTCAACGGGCTTGATCGTTGGGGGAGGCGTGATCTTCGTCATCCTGTTCCTGTCGGTCATCCTCTGGGTCGCCGGGCGGTACCGCAAGGCCGGGCCCAACGAGGCAGTGGTCGTCTTTGGACGGGGCAGGATGAGCGTCGTGGTCGGCGGGGGCGTGTTCGTCTGGCCCTTCTTCTACGAGGTCCGGCGAATGAGCCTGGAGATCATGACCATCGACGTGAACGTCGGGGAGGTCTACACGGACCAGGGCGTCCCGGTCACGGTGGACGGCGTGGCGCAGGTCAAGGTGGGCGAGAACGAGGAGATGGTCCGCACGGCCGCCGGGCAGTTCCTGGGCAAGACGCAGCAGGAAGTGCGCAACGTCGCGCTCCAGACCCTCGAGGGGCACTTGCGCGCGATCCTCGGCACGATGACCGTGGAGGCCATCTACAAGAAGCGGGACGAGTTCGCCCAGCAGGTCCAGGAGGTTGCCGCCGGCGACCTGGCGGGCATGGGCATGCGGATCGTCTCCTTCACGATCCGGGAGATCCGCGACAGCCAGGGCTACCTCGAGTCCCTCGGTAAGAAGCGCACCGCCGAGGTGAAGCGCGACGCCATCATCGGCGAGCGCACCGCCGACCGCGAGGCGCGCGCGCAGGCGGCTCAGCAGGACATGGAGGCGCGGCAGGCGGAGGCGGCGGCCCAGGCCGAGGCCCTCCTCGCCGAGCGCGACCGGAACATCCGCGCGGCGGAGTACCAGGCCCAGGAGAACGAGGCCAAGGCCAAGGCCGACCTGGCCTATCCGCTCCAGGAGTCGAAGACGCAGCAGTTGGTGGAGAAGGAGAAGATCCAGGTCGAGGTCATACAGAGGGAGATGCAGACCCAGGTCCAGCTCCGCGAGATCGAGCGCAAGGAGCGCGAGTTGGACGCCACGGTCCGCAAGCCTGCCGAGGCCGAGCGCTTCCGCATCGAGACGATCGCCGACGCCGAGCGCGCCCGCCGCATCCAGGAAGCCGAAGGTGAGGCGACCGCGACGCAGCGCCTCGGCCAGGGCCGCGCCTCGGCGACGCAGGCCGAGGGTCTTGCCCAGGCGGAGGTCATCAAGGCGACCGGTCTCTCCGAGGCCGAGGTCATCCGGCAGAAGGGCTTCGCCGAGGCCGAGGCGATGGCCAAGAAGGCCGATGCCTGGCAGA
>VGFB01000690.1 GCA_016869015.1 Armatimonadota bacterium | reverse complement strand
AGGACGTGCTGGAGCACACCCGGCGGCTGAACGTCACGAACGTGCGCTGGCCAGGTGGGAACTTCGTATCCGGCTACCACTGGATGGACGGCATCGGGCCGCGCGAGCAGCGGCCGAAGCGCATGGAGCTGGCGTGGCACGTCGTCGAGCCGAACACGTTCGGCACCGATGAGTTCATCGAGTGGTGTCGCGCGGTGCCGACCGAGCCCTTCATCTGTGTGAACATGGGCTCCGGGACGCTGGACGAGGCCCAAGCCTGGGTCGAGTACTGCAACGGGACGGAGGATACGCACCACGCCAACCTCCGCCGCGCGAACGGGCATCCGGAGCCCTACGGAGTGAAGCTCTGGGGTCTGGGCAACGAGGTCTCCGGCGGGTGGCAGATCGGCCACAAGAGCGCCGAGCGCTACGCCGAAGAGGCGCTGGAGTTCGCCAAGGTGATGAAGTGGACCGATCCGTCCATCAGGCTGATCGCCTGCGGCGCCTGCATGCAGAACGCCGAGGACGCGACCTGGAACCGGATCGTGATCGAGAAGCTCGCGGACCTCTGCGAGTACCTCAGCCTCCACATGTACGTGAACAACAACCAGGGCGACTACGCGAACTACATGGGCACGACCGCCCACATCGAGCGGTTCATCGGCGCGGCCCGGGGCCTGATGGCGGGGGCGACCTACCACCGCGAGGGCGCGCGCCGCATGAAGCTCAGCTTCGATGAGTACAACGCCTGGCCCGGCGGCGACCTCCTCGAGCCGCACCTGCCCGTATACACGCTCGAGGATGCCCTCGTCGTGGGCATGTTCCTCAACTCGTTCATCCGCAACGCCGACCTCGTGACCCTCGCGAACATGGCCCAGCTCGTGAACGTGCTGCCGCCGATCATCGCGAAGCCCGAGGGCCTGCTGCTCCAGAGCATCTTCTTCCCGCTCGAGCTGATCGCGAATCAGAACGGCACGGTCGCCCTCGACGCCTGGGTTGGCTGCGAGACCTTCGATTCCGAGCGCTACGGGAAGGTCCCCTATCTCGACGTGTCCGCCAGCCTCGACCCCGCCAAGGGCCTCCTCACCCTCAACCTCATCAACCGGGACAAGGACCACGCCGCGCCGGTGAGGATCGAGGTCGGCCCGGGGGCCTTCGCCGATCGCGCGACGCTCTGCCACGTCGTCGGCGACGGCCCGAAAGCCCAGAACACCTTCAAGGAGCCGGACAACGTGGGGGTCGTGAAGATGGTCGCCGACGCCTCCGGCCGCGACCTCACCGTCGAGCTCCCGCCCTGCTCCGTGACCGTCCTGCGTGTTCCCGTGGCCTGACAACAACGGGCCCCGGCAATCCGCCGGGGCCCGTCGGCGTCAAGCGCAACCGCAGGGGGCGCGACTAACGGCCCGGAAGCGCGTGGTAGCGCCACGTCCCCGCGTGGGACTGGTTGCGGAAGCATGGGCTCCCGCTGCACGCGACCCCCCACAGCTGGTAGTTGCCGTTGTACGGACCTCCCTGGACCACGTGAGCGTTGCGCGACTTCCCCTCCGTGTCCGTGAAGACGTACGCGGTGCTCTCCGTGATCGGCACCACTTTCGTGTGACCGTCCACGTAGTTGGCGTTGACCACCTGGTTGTGGCGCCCGACACAGGGCGAGTTGAACAGACTGGGCTGGAACTCCACCGCCCCGTCGTAGCACATCGTCGTCTCGGACGGAGAGGGTATCTCCGCCATGGAGACAACCATGTGATTGGGCGTGGGGATCGGCGGCTTGGCCGGACCGTCCTCGAACACCGTGTAGTTGAAGTTGTAGGAGGCACGGGTGAACCCCGCCGCGCTCGTCATGCCGAACAGCCCAAACACCCGGGTGTTCAGCCCGGCGACGGTGATCGCGGCGGCCTCCGAAGGGCAGCTGAAGATCTGGTCGTTCTTCATGTAGGGCATCTGGGTATGAAAGAAGGTGTAGACCAGTCCGCCCGTATGGTAGAGGCTCATCGGGAACGTCTCGTCGTAGTCCTGGGCGTACATCAGTGTGGCAGTGCTCAACTGCCGCAGGTTGTTGAGACAGGCCGTTTGCCGGGCTTTCTCCCGGGCCCTGGCGAAGACGGGGAACAAAATCGCCGCGAGGATGGCGATGATCGCTATGACGACCAGTAGCTCAATCAACGTGAACCCAAGTCTGCGCTTCATGCGGCACTCCTCCTTCCGAATTTCCGCACATGGACTGAGGCGCCGGTCCCGCGGGCGCGGGCCGGTCAGGTCACGTTTGCGGCCTTTCCAGCTACTTCGTGGTTCGCCGTCCCCCTTGGGTTCACCTGCAACCGTTCGTGATTCGCGTCACGCACCGACCATGTGGGGCGGACACGCGGGTCCGCCCCTACAAGACCGTCGGGGCCGCTGTAGGGGCAGACCCGCGTGTCTGCCCCCGGACCATCGGTAGGCCCACGCCCCGTCCCGGCCCCTCTACCCCAGCCGCGTCGGCGCGCCGCCGTTCTGGGCGGACTTCAGGGCGGCGACGATGAAGGCGACGATCTCGACGGTCTCCTCGATGTCCAGCGGCGCCTCGTTCGTCTCGAACATGCGGACCATCCGTTTCAGCAGCTCCCGGTAGATGTACGAGGCATCGATCGCGGTGCTGCGAACGCCCTTCTCGCCCCACACCGTGAAGCCGTAGGCGTGCGCGCCGGCCCGGGTGCCGCGCACGGTGCCGACCCGGCCGTCCTCCCACAGGCCCGTCACCACCTCCGCGCCCTCGGTGAAGGTGCAGGTTACCGACTGGCAGCCCCGGCCCATCAGCGCGAAGAGCGGCTCCACCCCGTGGATCCCGTAGTGGAACAGGCCCGGGTTCTTGTCGTGGATCGACGCCGGGCTGTACGCCAGCGCGCCCACCACCGGCCCGATCGCCTCGTCCTCGAGCGCCTGCACCACCTCCAGCGCATACCGCAGCGAGGACGACGAGAACAGCGCCGCGCCATTCGCCTTCGCCAGGTCCGCCATCGCCCGCGCGTCCTCCACGGTGCAGGCGAAGGGCTTGTCCACGAAGCACGGCAGCCCCGCCTTCAGGAAGGGCGCTACGCGTTCGAGGTGTACGTAGCCGCTCTGCGACTCCACGCACACGGCATCGACCTTCCCCAGCATGTCCTCCGGGGAGTCGACCATCTCGATCCCGAAGCCGGTCAGCTTCTCGACGTACTGGTCGATGGTCTCCTCCGGGGTGATCTCCGAGGTGCCCCGATAGGCGCACGCGACCTGCGCGCCCTCGACCCACTGATCCTCGGCGATCTCCACATGGTTCATCCGCATGGTGAACTGCACGACATGCGACGTATCGCAATCCACGAGCCCAACCTTGATCAAGGGAGCAGCCCCCTTCTGAGTCGGCGGTTGATGCAGCGCGCCACGGTTCGCCGGGCGCCCAGCCCACACCTACCACGAACACGGCGACGGAACGAAAGGGGGAAGAAGGGCGAGGGGCTCTGCGGAGACCGTTGCGAGAACCGGTGTGGCGTTTGCCCCGCTTGTGCGGGGCAAACGCCACACCGGTTCTCGCAACATGCCTTCTTCCGCCGTTCTTCCCCTCTTCCATTCTTCCCCCTTTCGTTCCGTC
>VGFB01000689.1 GCA_016869015.1 Armatimonadota bacterium | reverse complement strand
TCGTCGCTCGAAGGGCCCACTTCGACAACGACGGTGACGGAGCAGCGCTCCGTCCTACGACGGCGACGGATGGGCGTGCGGAACGGGCCGTCCACCAATGCAAGCAGTCACGAGGGACACGGCAATGGTCGTCTGTCACTCGTGAACCTTGGCATCCTCTGTCGCCCCTTACGGGGCTGCAGAGGCCATCGACCCCGTGGGCCTGTGGCGGCCGTCAGCCCGGAAGGGGCGGCAGGGCACCTGCGTGCACGAGTGGCAGACCCCTAGACGCCGGTCGGGAGTGTGAAGCCGAACTCCGCCCCGGCCTCGGGTCGGTTGCGGGCGAAGACCTCGCCACCATGGGCCAGGACGATCTCGCGCACGATCGCGAGCCCCAAGCCGAGGCCGTTCGAGGGCTCACCGGCCCGCGCCCGCGAATGGAAGCGCTCCCACACGCTCTCCAGCTCGGCCTCCGGCACGCCCGGCCCCTCGTCGCTCACCCACAGGCGCAGCTGGTCGCGCTCGCGAGCAGCGCCCAGGACCAGACGGCCGCCGGGCGGAGAGACCCGGACTGCGTTGTCCAGCAGGTTGCCGAGGGCTTCGACGATCCGGCCGCCGTCGACGGTGAGCTCGGGCAACCCCGGCTCGATGGCGGTCTCGACTCGCAGGCCGGCCTCGCGCAGGCGCAACTCAAACATCGCCAGGGCTCCCTCCACCAGCCCCTCCACGCGCGCCGGCTCGCGCTCCAGCTCGACCGCCCCGGCATCGAAGCGGGACAGATCCAGTAGCCGGTCGATGAGCGTCTGCATCCGGCGGAGCTCCCGCAGCGCGACTGCCACGGAGCGCTCGCGGGCTTCCGGGGTTGCCGCCGTCCCATCGGCGAGGGCCTCGAGGAACCCGCGCGCGCCGGTCAGCGGGGTGCGGAGCTGGTGGGAGGCGTTGGCGACGAAGCTGCGGCGCATCGTCTCCAGGCGTCGGGCCTGCTCGATGCTCTGCTCGAGGACGCTCTTCTCGCGCGCCAGCTCGGCGAACATCCCCTCCAACTGCTCGGCCATGCGGTTGACCGTCGCCGCCAGCTCGCCGATCTCACCCGGAGGCAGCGGTTGGACGCGGGCGGCGAACTCCCCGTCGCCGATCCGGGCCGACGTGTCGGCGATCCGTCGCAGCGGCCCGGCGATCGTCTGGGAAACCAGGAGCCCCAGCAGGAAGGCCAGCGCCCCTACCACCGCCGCGGTCAGCAGCGAAAGGCGCCGCACGCTTCGCAGGATCGCCTCTGTCCCGGCCACCGGAACCCGCACCATGACGGAGCCCAGGGGGCCTCGCGCGCTGTTGATGGGCACCGTGACCTTCAGGAGATGTCGGGGTTCACACTCGGCCGAGGTCCGTTCCACGGTGATCTCCCCCGCGAGAACCTCGTAGATCGCGGGCTTCTCCTCGAGCTCCGTGCCTTCCCCCTCGGCGCTCGCCGCGATCAGCTCGTGCTCGGTGCGCCCGAAGATACAGACCCGGCCGCCGACCGCCGCGCCGGCGGCGCGGGCGATGGCCCCGACTTCGCCCCGCGGATCGCCTTCGTCCAGCAAGGGGGCCGCCAGATCAGCGATCGCGCGGCCGATGCGGATGACGTTCTCCTCCTCCGCCGACATGTAGTAGTCGCGGAACAGGCGATACGAGAGGGCCCCCGCCAGCACCGCCGCCAGCAGCGCCACCAGCACCTGGCTCGCTACCAGTCGCCAGAAGACAGAGCGGAACATGCACGTCCTTCCTGGAGAGGGCCCGGATCAGGCCACCCGCGGGCACACAACGGCATCTGACCCCCTTGCCCGCTTCGTCTGGCAGGGGGAAACGGCGGACGGTCAAGCGGGGCCGGCGGGGGTGAACCGGTACCCGACGCCCCAGACGGTCTCTACCGTGCAGGCGGTCCCGCCCTCGCGCAGCTTCTTCCGGACGCGCTTCACGTGCGTGTCGATGGTGCGGTAGTCGGCGTAGTCCTCGGCCTGCCCCCATACCTGCTCCATGATCTTGGGCCGGTCGAAGACCACGCGCGGACGGGACGCCAGCAGCCACAGGATGTCGAACTCCCGGGCGGTCAGTTCCGCGGCGCGACCGGCGACGAGGCACTCGCGGGTCTCGGGGTTGAGCGTGAGCCTCTCGAAGTGCAGCGGCGCCCGGGAGCGGGCCTCCGGGCTGACCCGCCGAAGCACAGCCTTCACCCGCGCCACGACCTCCCGCGGGTTGAAGGGCTTCGTGATGTAGTCGTCGGCGCCGAGTTCCAGGCCCAGGATGCGGTCCACGTCCTCGTCGCGCGCCGTCAAGAAGATGATCGGCACATCCGAGCGCTCGCGCAGGGCCCGATACACGTCGTAGCCGTCCATCCCAGGCAGCATGATGTCCAGGAGCACCAGATCCGGCGCCCGGCTGTTGACCGCCTCCACGGCGCCGTGGCCTGCCTCGGCCTCCCGCACGTCGAAACCGCCCTGCGTCAGGTAGAGCCCCAGCACCTCCCGCACGCTCGGGTCGTCGTCCACGATCAGCACTTCACTCATGGTCGTCCCCTCTCAGGCGGCCCTTCCGGGCCCCAGCGTACGGTACGTTCAACAAGCCCGGCCGCGATTCCGCCCCCCGGTGTCGCGCGGAATCGTGGAGTTTCGGTGAACCCGCGACAGGTTGGGGCGGGTTCGGTGGCGAAGGAACCTGGGAGACGGACTTGCCGTCCTACCCGTGAGACGTTGCCGGTCGTCGAAGGGAGTCTCGCCATGGTCCGCGCCATCGGCGTTCTGGCCGTTACCTGCTCACTCGGAGCCTTCCCGCTGCTTTCCGGCTGTGGCGACGGCGGCGCGGGCCCGGCGGCCTTTGTACCGGTGGCCGCGACGGTCGAGACGGCCGCCTTCAGCCTGGAGCGCATCACGCTGACGGCGGGCGCCGGGGACCGGCTCGAGGCCGGCGGCGTGACCGCGTGGATCGAGCGGCCGGACGGTAGTCGCGACGACGTCGACGTGTCTCCGAGTGGAGACGGCAGGAGCCTGACCCTTGGGCGGGCCGCCGTGACGGTCTCTGAGGCCGGGGAGACGCGCGGCCAGGCGGCCCCGCAAGCCGACGTGCGGGTGCTGGCCACCGTTGAGGCCAACACGCGGGGACAGATCGACGGCATCACGTTGGCCGCCCTCGATCCCCTGGATACCTTCGACATCACCGGCGCGCACGCTCACGTGTGGCAGCCAGACGGCGCGACGGCCCCGGTCGCGATGGACGTCAGCGCGGATGCGACCGAGGTTACGCTGGGGAGCTTCCCCGTCGAGCCGCCACCGGGCACCGGAGCGTACTGGAGGCTGAACCGCCTGGTGATCACGGGGCCGGTCTGGGTCATCGACGGCGCCACGGACAGCCGGACACAGATCGGGGCTCTCGGCTTCTCCTTCGGGGTCAACGACAACGACGAGGTGGTCGCGCCGACGACCGTGCAGGCGTGCATCCCCACCCTTGGCGCGGCGAGCGACCGGCGGGTCGTGTGTGAGGGACTGGACCCCACCGACTACGTGTGGGTGGCCATCGCGGACGCATACGGCGGCCTCACCCACAGCCGAGCCTACCTGCCCGACGCCAACGGCCG
>VGFB01000688.1 GCA_016869015.1 Armatimonadota bacterium | reverse complement strand
GGCGGTGCTGACGGTGCCGTGGGCGGGCGTGTACGCGACGCCGGTGGGGCTGGTGCACTGGGCGAGGCAGGGCTGCCTCGCCATGGCGATCAGCGCGCACGACGTGGACATTGACCTCCCGGCCGAGGAGTACAAGACCCTCAGCGAGGGAACGTTGAAGGCCTACCAGTTCCAGGGGCGCGAGAGCCGGGAGACCTACTACTTCCGCCGGGTGTTCCTCAGTTGTGTGCGCGCCATCGACTACCTTACCTCGCGGCCCGACTGGGATGCCAAGGCCATGGTCGTGACGGGTTCGAGCCAGGGCGGCGGGCTGTCCCTCGTGGCGGCAGGGCTTGACCCGCGCATCACGGCGCTCGCGGCGAACGTGCCGGCCCTGTGCGACCATCACGGCAAGTTCGCGGGGCGCTCCTCGGGCTGGCCGCAGGTCATCTACGACGACAACGCCGAGCAGAAGGCTGCGGCGCAGTACTACGATGCGGTGAACTTCGCCCGACACATCACCTGTCCGGCGATCGTGGGGGTCGGGCTGGTGGACACGACCTGTCCGCCGTCGAGCGTCTACGCCGCCTTCAACGTGCTGCGGGGCGAGAAGCGGATTGTCGTCTCGCCGCGCATGGGCCACGCTCAGAGCCAGGAGTACAGCGACCTGCTGTACCGGTGGATCCCCGAGCAGGCAGGCCGGGGAGGGTGAGAGAAGCGCGGGGCAGGCGCTCGAGACGCCTGCCCCGGACTGCGCCGACCCCGCGGCCCACCTCAGCTGTTCTGCAGGCTCGATGCCTGGGTCAGGATGGCTTGGGCCGCCATGAACTTCGCATGACCATCGCAGAAGCCGATGTTGGAGCCGCCGTTATGGCGCGTGGAACGCTCGTTCCGGTTGCCGACGTTGGAGCTCGCGCCGCACTGGACATAGCCGTCCCGGTTCGGGTACGCTACGTTGTCGGGCCAGCAGGCCGGGATGGCCCAGTGGCGCGTGTCGGAGATCAGGATGCGCCCCGCCGGTGAGGGGATGACGGTCTCGTTCTGGTTGGCGAGCCAGGTGTTGTAGCCATAGTTGCCCTGGCCCTGGACGTAGTACGACGACCAGTCGAGATCCATCCCGCTGGGGCAGTTCATCATCTGGAAGTTCTTGACGTAGGGCTGGACCTTGAACCGCCACCAACACTGGTTGTAGCAGGGCGGCCCACAGCCGTAGGGCGCTCCGGGGATGTATGCGTCGTCGAAGAACCTGCCGTCGTAGTCCGAGAGGTACATGATCGTGCCCAGGACCAGTTGCTTCACGTTCGAGAGGCACGACGTCTGCCGGGCTTTCTCCCGGGCGCGGGCGAACACAGGAAAGAGAATCGCCGCCAGAATCGCAATGATCGCAATGACCACCAGGAGCTCGATCAAGGTGAAGCCGGACGCTCGTCGCATGACTGACACCTCCTGTTGGAATGGTGCGCCAGAACTCAGTGCGGTAGTTCGCCATCCACTCAACCTCTCCTGCCGGGGGCCGCACACCCCGGCGACGGTACCTCACATGGGGGTCAACGACGATGACCACGCGTGATCTGATCGGCGTCGGCGTGCTGCTCGCCCTGTCTGGGATCCGCACAGGGCCGGCATCGGCCGGTCCGGCAGAGGATGTCGCCGCCCTGCTGGATGGCGTGAAGGAGATCACGGCGCCGGGGATTCCCGGCGCGCTGTGTCCCTTCGGGGACGACGCCTTCTCGGTGGTGGTCGGCGATGGTGGAAGCAATCGCCAGACCGTCGTCGCCGCCGCTCGGCTGGGTCAGGGGCGGATCGTGGCCCTGGGACACAACGGCTACTTCGGCGGAGGCGGGTTGCGCGAGGCCGACACGGGGCGCCTCATGGGCAACGCGGTCCGGTGGCTGGCCGGAGGTCAGGAGCCCAAGGTGGCGGTGCTGGGCCTGGGCGACTTCCTCGCGCTGATGGGCGAACAAGGGCTCAACGCGGAGGCCATCGATGGCGGGGACTGGACCACGAAACTGGCCGGACACAACGTGCTCGTCACGACGTGGGCCCCGGGCTTCAGCGCGCAGCAGGTGCAGGCCGTAAGCGACTTCATCCGGAACGGGGGCGGTTTCCTCTCTGGCGACACGCCGTGGGGCTGGCTGCAGCTGAACCCCGGGAAGACCCTCGCCGGCGAGCACGGCGGGAACAAGCTCCTGGCGCCCGCGGGCCTCGTCTGGGTCGACGGGATGGTCGGGCGAACCAGCGAGAAGGGCTACGCGTGCGACGGAGACATCCCCGAGCTGACCCATGCCGGGCGAGCGCTCGCCGCCGTTGAGGCTTACGCGGGCGGGACGCGGGAGTTGACTAAGGACGAGCTCGCGCAGGCCTCGCAGATCGTCACGCGGGCCGCGATGGACATCCCGGCGGAGGACATGCTCTTCCGCCCGAAGCTCGTAGCGCTCCAGCAGGCCCACGGCGCCGAGGCGGTGCCGGGGCCGAACCAACCGCTGAAGATCGACAACGTCCTGGCCCGGCTGGCGCTGACGCTGCAGCTGCAGGAGATCCGGGCCGCGACGCCCGAGCGGACGGTCGCGCATCCCTCGGCGGAGCTCTTCCCGGGGGCCGTTCCCGCGGACGCGGAGCGCGTGACGCGGACGGTCTCCATCGATACGCGCATCCCGGCCTGGCACAGCACGGGTCTGTACGCCGCTCCGGGGGAGCTGGTCCTGGTGCAGGCGCCCGACGCGGCCGCGGGTAAGGGCCTCCACGTGCGGATCGGGTGTCACACCGACGGGCTCTGGCATCACGGCGAGTGGAAGCGCGCGCCGGAGATCAGCCGCAACTTCCCCTTGGGCGCCCCGGTCACCAAGGCCGCCAACGCCTTCGGGGGGCTGGTGTACATCGAGGTCCCCGATACCTGCGCCCTGGGTACCGTGCAGCTGCAGATCGCCAACGTCGTCGAGGCGCCGCACTTCGTGCTGGGGCGGACGGACCCCGGGGAGTGGAACCGCAGCGTCCGCGGGCGGCCGGCACCGTGGGCGGAACTGGAGACGCGGAATGTCATCCTGACGGTGCCCTCGGAGGACATCCGCACGCTGGACGACCCCGTGCCGCTGCTGGAGTTCTGGACGCAGGCCCTCGATTCGTGCGCCGACCTGGCCGCCATCCCTCAGCAACGCCCGCGCCCCGAGCGGATCGTCGCGGACGTGCAGATCAGCGCGGGTTACATGCACTCCGGCTACCCGATCATGACGTGGCTCGACGCGCCGAAGCTCGCCGTGAACCTGCCGGACCTCCTGGGCAAGGGCAGCTGGGGCCACTTCCACGAGCTAGGTCACAACCATCAGTCCGGCCACTGGACGTTCGAGGGGACCGGCGAGGTGACCGAGAACCTCTTCTCTCTCTACGTCACCGACCGGTGCTGTGAGCTTCCCGGCGGGCACCCGGCAGTGGACCCGGCCGAGCGGGACAAGCGGACGCGCGCCCACCTGGCCGCCGGCGCGCCCTTCGACAAGTGGAAGGGCGACCCGTTCCTGGCGCTGTACATGTACATGCAGTTGCAGGAGGCCTTCGGCTGGGAAGCGTACAAGCGCGTGTTCGCCGAGTATCGCGCGGCTCCCGAAGACCAGTTGCCCAAG
>VGFB01000687.1 GCA_016869015.1 Armatimonadota bacterium | reverse complement strand
CCCGGGCCGGGGGCGTGTGGATCGTGACGGTCGACAGCGCCTACCCGACCGAGCTCCCCTGCTCGGCGCCATCGGGGGTCATCGACCCCGACGGGAACTGGGTCGTGAAGGCCCCGCCGCAGGGGGAACAGCACTTCGTGGCGACGATCGACGCGTGAGGGGCCTCGGCGCTCAGGGCGGGGGGCCGATGACGAAGTCGTCGAACCACGCCGGTCGCCGTTGTCCGCTGCCCGGCGAGATGGCCCCCAGGCCGACCCTCACATCGCGCAGGGCCGCTTCTCGGGTCGGGCCGACCGCGCGCCATTCACCAGCCTCTTCCTTCGCCGCGAAGGAGTAGGCGTTTCCGCGCCGCGCGATCCGCAGCGTCACCGGGCCGCTCTCCAGGCGAGGGAGCGAGGTGGAGACGTACTCGCCGCCGATCTCCAGCGCCGCGTCGAGCGACAGACCGCCCCCGGAGAACACGCTCGACAACCGCGCGTAGTTGTCCGCATCCTGCCAGACGCAGATGAAGGCCTGCTCGAACTCGGCGCCGGCGGAGACGAAGGCGCGCGCGGCGATCGCGAAGTCCCCCGGCGGCGCGTGCTGCAAGAGCAGGTTGCGGTAGTCGGCCCGGCTGCGATGCATGTCGCCGTCGAGGGTCGTCAAGTGCAGCCGCCCCTCCGCGACCCGGATGCTCTCCGGCGCCTCATCGACCACCATCCAGCGGCTCCGATCCAGCGGCGCGCCGAAGTCGTCGCTCCGACCGGACGGCGGCAGAGGGGCGCCCGAAGGCCATGGCTGGAGTTCAGCGGTCGGGCCGTCAACCTCAAGGCGCACGCCGATCTCCCCATCCTCCACGAGTCGCGCCCGATCGATGGCGAGCTGCCGCACGTAGCCCTCGGGTCCCAGGTGCACATGGTAGTAGGCGAACAGCTCCGCCCCGTCGGGTGAGGGGATCAAGCCCAAGCAGCCGGGGCCGCGCAAGTCGCCGCGCTGGGCGACCACCGGGCCCGGTGTCCGCTTCCGCCAGGGCCCGAGGGGCGAATCCGCGGTGGCGCAGCCGACGCAGTAGTCCGGCATGCGGAAGTCATTGGCGGCGTAGAGCAGCACGTACTTCCCGCCGCGCTTCGTCACGAACGCACCCTCGTTGACCGGATAGGTCTCCCACGGCTGGTCTGGCTGGAGGATCTGCTTCGGCTCGGCGGCCAGGGACAGCCGGTCGTCGGCCAGCGGGGCGACGTGGATGGTGTTCCGCCCGTGGTCGGTGATGGTGTAGAAGATGTAGGCCGCGCCGTCATCGTCCACGAAGACCTCCGCGTCGATGGCGTCCCCGCGGTCGGTCTCGAACAGGGGGGCCCGCACGTCCGTGAACGGGCCCAACGGCGACTCGCTCTGTGCAACGCAGATGCGGCCTACCCGCGCGCCGCCCGCCTGCCGGAAGGCCCCGTAGTACATGAGCCACCGGCCGCCGTGCCGCACGAGGTCGGGCCCCCAGAACCAGAACTGCCCCCAGCGATCCCCGGCGTTCCTCAGGGCGAGCCCGCGCTCCCGCCAGTCCACCAGGTCCTGGGAGGTCCAGACGGGGAAGCCCTCCACCACACGCCGCGGGTCGGCCAGGGTGCCGTACAGGTAGTAGGTCCCCTCCCAGAGGATGATGTCAGGGTCGGCCACCTTCGCGTCCAGCGGGTTCGCGAAGGTCGGGGGCTCGGCCACCGCCCGCAGTGGGACCGCGGCGAACAACGCCAGAGGCACGATCATAGCATCACTACCGTGGCGCCCTCCCCGCCTTCGCTGCGGTCGGCGAGGGCGAAGGAGCGGACGTGGCGATTAGTGCGGAGGTACTCGTGGAGGCCTCGGCGCAGCGCGCCGGTGCCCTTCCCGTGGATCAGTCGCACTGACTCAAGCCCGGCGAGGAAGGCGTCATCGAGGTACTTCTCCAGCTCCTCGGAGGCCTCATCGACGGTCATCCCGATGAGGTTGACCTCGCGGGGGACGCTGAACTGCTTGCTGATCTTCAGGCGCTCGGCGAGCGCGCGGTGCTCGTCGCTGATCGGCTCCTGCGGCGGCCCGAGGTCACGCGCGTCCACCTCGACGCGCATCCTCCCGACCTCCACCAGCACGTGATCGGCGTCCGTCCGGCGGACCACGATTCCGTCGCGACTGAAGGGCTTCACATGCGTCGGATCGCCCTCGGCGAAGGCGAACGCCGGCGCGGTGGTCTCGGCGGCTTCGGCGGCGGCGCGCTCCGCCTCGCCGTACTCCGCGGCCTGTTGCTCGACGTCGCGGCGGAGCTCCGCGATCTCTCGGCGGCGCTGCTCGGTGACCTTCGATTGGCTCGGCTGGCGCTGGAGGTCGGCGATGATGCCCCGGGCCTGCTCCTCGGCGCGGCTGACGATCTCCCGCGCCTCGGCGAAGCCCTCCTCCATGGCCTGTCGCCGCCGCTGGTTGAGGTCCTCCAGGCGGCTCGCGTAGTCGCGCTGCAGCCGCTCCAGCTCCTCACGCTCGCCCGCCGCCAGGTTCGCCTCTTCGCTCAGCCGCCGGCGGGTGTGCTCCATCCGGCGGATGACCTCCTCGACCGCCATGTCCTCCTCATCCACGAAGGACTTCGCCCGCCGGGCGATGGTCCGCGGCAGGCCGAGGCGCTGAGCGATCTCGAAGGCGTTGCTCGA
The DNA here is from genome assembly GCA_016869015.1 of Armatimonadota bacterium. Classification (GTDB taxonomy): domain Bacteria; phylum Armatimonadota; class Zipacnadia; order Zipacnadales; family VGFC01; genus VGFC01. Next base: position 950 of record VGFB01000687.1, on the reverse strand, counting down.
GCCCGGCTCCCCGATCAGCAGGTGGAACGTCGGCCTTAGCGTCTTCACATCGAACTCGACGGCGGCGTTCGTCATCCGCTTCGCGGCGTAAGCGAAGGTCTTCAGCTCGTTGTAGTGCGTCGTGGCGACAGTGCGCGCGCCGAGCTGCTGGAGCTCCTCGAGGATCGCCCGCGCCAGCGCCGAGCCCTCGGTCGGGTCCGTGCCCGCCCCCAGCTCATCGAAGAGCACCAGCGCGTTCACCGCGCCCGGGGCGCGGCGGTGCTGGGCCTCCAGCCGCTGAAGGACCTTGATGATCTGCGTCATGTGGGAGCTGAAGGTGGAGAGCGACTGGGCGATGCCCTGCTCGTCGCCGATGTCGGCGTAGAGATCGTCGAAGACGGCGATCTCCGAGCCCACCGACGCCGGGATGTGCAGCCCGGACTGGAACATCAGCACCAGCAGCCCCACCGTGCGCAGCGCGACGGTCTTGCCGCCGGTGTTGGGCCCGGTGATGACCAGCGTGTCGAACTCCCGACCGATCCAGATGTCGATCGGCACCACCTCACCGGTCAAGAGCGGATGGCGGGCGCGGTTGAGAAGGAACGTGCCCCGCTCCGCGACCGCGGGCTCCGAGGCGTTCAGCTTCCCCGCCAGGCGGGCCTTGGCGAAGATGAAGTCGAGCACACCGAGGGCCCGGAGGTCGTCCGCCGCCGGCTCTGCGACGGCGCCGACGCGCGCGCTCAGCTCCTGCAGGATTCGCAGCTTCTCATCCTCGATGGCCAGCTCCGCCGCCCGCAGCTCATTCCCCAGCTCGACGGTCTCCAGGGGCTCCATGAACACGGTCGCACCCGAGTCGGAGCGGTCGTGGATGATCCCCGAGAAGCGGCCCTGCGCCGCGGCGCGGATGGGGATGCAGTAGCGCCCCGCACGTTGCACGATCAGGCGCTCCTGCAGGCTGGAGCCCGTCGCCT
>VGFB01000686.1 GCA_016869015.1 Armatimonadota bacterium | reverse complement strand
CGCCGTCGCTGATGTCGTGGCACGCGGCCAGCAGCCCGGCGTCGATGGCGTCGAGGATGCCGGAGATGGCGGCGCGCTGCGCGTCCCAGCGCACCTGGGGCACGTTGGCGCCGAGGCCCAGGTCCAGCGCCTGATAGTAGGCCGAGCCCCCGCACTCATCGTAGCGCGGCCCGACCAGGTAGAGCGCGTCCCCGGAGTGCTTCAGCTGCATCGTGATGGCCTTCGAGCAGTCCGCCATCACGCCGACACACGCGATGATGCCCGAGGGCTCGACGGCCCGCCCCGTCGCCGATTCGTTGTAGAGGCTGACGTTGCCGGAGACCACCGGGACGGGCTCGCCGGGGTGGGTCTTGAGGCCGATCTGCCTGGCCGCCTCGGCGATGCCCCGCACGCCCTCCCGGAACTCCCAGAAGGCCGTCGGCGTCTCGGGGTTCCCATAGTTCAGGCAGTCGGTGAGACCGGCCGGCATCGCGCCCACAGCGGCCACATTGCGGCACGCCTCCGCCACGGCGTTCGCCCCGGCCCAGTAGGGGCTGATCGCCCCATAGGCCGGGTTCCCATCCATCGAGAGCGCGACCCCGGCGGCGCAGCCCTCCAGCGGCGCGCACACCCCCGCATCGGCCTCGCCGGGGCGGATGACGGCGTTGCCCTGGACCTCGGTGTCGTACGCCCGGTAGATGTACTCCCGCGAGCAGACGTTCTCGTGGCCCAGCACCTTCAGCAGCACGGCGCCCAGGTCGGCGGGCTGGTCGAAGGTCGGCTCCTGCCCGGCGTACTCGCGCGGCTGGGACTCGCGCTGGTAGGCGATCCCCGAGGTGACGGCTTCCACGGGAGCGTCGCAGACGATCCTGCCCCGGTGCCGGATGACGTAGCGGCCCGTGCCGTTGAAGCGCCCGACCACCCGCGCGCAGGCGCCCTCGTAGACGTTCGGCAAGTCCCAGTCCTCGTTGTAGATGCGGAGCACTTCCGGCGCAAACGTCGCCGGCACCGCCAGCACGTAGCGCTCCTGGGTCTCCGCGCAGCAGATCGTCTCGGGCAGGAGGTCCGGCAGGCCCACATGGACCTGGTCGAGGTCGATCTCGACGCCGTAGCCCCCGGCCGCCGTGATCTCGGACGAACCGCACGCGAACCCCCCGCCACCGAGATCCTTGATCCCGATCGGAATGCCCTGCGCCTTCGCGGCCCGGCGCACGGCCTCGTTAGCCTTCCGCATGGCGAGCACGTTCTTCAGGAAGGGGTCATCGACTTGAACCGCGCCCCGGTCCTCGGCCTGCTCTTCCTCGCTGAGGACCTTGCTGGCGAAGGCGGAGCCCCCGAAGCCCGAGTCGTCGGTGGGCTTGCCCACCAGGATGAGGTCATACGGCTCATCGGCGGCCTGCGGCGGCGCGGCGGAGTGGATGATGTCCTCCTCGGCCACGATCCCCAGCGAGACCACGTTCACGAGGCAGTTCTCGTCGAAGGCCTCGCGGAAGTACACGTCTCCCCCCAGGTTCGGCACCCCGAGCGCGTTGCCGTACTGCCAGATGCCCTCCACCACGCCGTCCACGATCCAGCGCGTCCGCTCGGCGTTGGCGCTCTGCAGGCTGCCGAAGCGCAGCGGATCGCCCGTCGCGATGACCCGGGCGCCCATGCAGTCCACGTCGCGCACGATCCCGCCGATCCCGGTCGCCGCGCCCTCTCGCGGGAGCACCTGCGAGGGATGATTGTGGCTCTCATGGGCGATGACGACGCCGTAGCGCTTGCCCTCGTGCCGACACAACTCGATGATGCCGGCGTCCTCCTGGGGGCCGAGGATCACGTTGGGGGCGTCCGTGGGCAGGAACTCCTTCAGCGTCGCCCGGGAGCTCTTGTACGAACAGTGTTCGCTCCACTCCACGTTGAAGATGTGGAGCTCCGTAAGCGTCGGGTCGTGGCCGATCAACTCGGCCACGCGCCGGGCCTCGTAAGGCGTCAGCCCGACCCCCTGCTGCTTCAGCTCGTCGGCGAGCTGGTCGTCGGTGAGCTCGGACACGCGCACGCGTCGATCGTCAAGCTGCATGGTCAGTCTCCCAGGGCTGTGGGAACATGGGTGGGGCGGCAGGCCTGCGGGTCTTCGTTGCGGGCCTCAAGGAATCCTGCGCCCGGCTGGGGAAGGAGAAGCGGTGTCGGGTGCGATCCATCGCGCCCACCTCGGCGTCTCATGCACGCTCCAGGAAGCGAGGCCGCCATGCGCAACGCGCTTGTATTCTGTCTCGTCACGGGTCTGGTTGCCGCCGGGCTGTCGGGTTGTGGGTCGTCGTTCGGCGGAGGGCCGGTGGCGCCGGCCGACTGGGCGCAGGCCAACCTGCAGCCCTTCCCGGACAACGCCGGCCAGACCCCCCGCTGGATGGACATCGCGGACAATCTGTACTCGTCGGGCTTCCAGGGGGCCTATCAGTACCCGGCGAGCGGCGTGCAGCTGGGCTACACGACGGCGCAGGCGCCCCTGCAGTTCACCGTGACGGCCGGCTACCACGCCCTGAAGCCGAGCTTCTGTTACCAGATGAAGATCGAGGGCCCGTCGCAGGCGTGGTCGGGCGACCCCGTGGGAGCGGACTTCGAGAACAGCCAGTTCGGCCGCAACGGCCGGTGGTGGTGCGACACATGCAACGCGGCGCTCACCGATGCGGACATCGACTCCGGCGCCCACAACGGGCACTTCGTGAAGGGGTACCTGTACTTCGACTTCCTGGTGACCGCCAAGGACGGCAGCGCCCAACAGACGTCTCCGGCCGCCAACAGCTACCACGTCACCTGGAAGACCAGTCAGCGCACGCGTGGACCGAACGACGGCGCCGTGCGGTCCTACGTGGTGGCGCCCAAGGCGGACCGGTGGGCCTACACGGGGAAGCCGGCGGCGAAGACGGTCGGGCTGTACGGGGAGTGGGAGCCTGGGCGACCGCCGCCGGGTCAGGTGCAGCTGGGGTCGGGGTTCTACGAGGGCGTGGAGTTCCGGCTGACCGAGGAGAGCTTCCACTCGACCAAGCCCAAGGGCGGCAACTGGCGGACGGTCATGTCCGCTTCCGGGCTGGCGTTCGAGATCCCCTAGCGAGGCCGGACGGGCCCCCAACACGCGTGAGGTGAGCGCGCTCGCCAGGGCGAACTCCCCCGCGCCGCCCCTGAGCGGCGGAAGGAGGCCCCCGGCCATGGCATGGCTCCGCGTTCCGCTGCTGCTCCTCGTCCTCGGCAGCGCCCCTTGGTGCTCGTACGCTCAGGCGCCCACCGTCCATGGCTTCGAGGCGGGACTGCCTCCCGCGGCGCAGGTCACCGGGGAGGCGGCGGTGGTCGCCGATCCGGTGCACGGCGGCGCGGGAGCGTTGCGCGTGGAGCCGGGCGGAGTGGTCGTCATCCCGGTGTCCGAGAAGCCAGCCTACGGGACCGTGACGATCCGGTACTACGACGCCGGGACACAGCTTGAGGATGAGAAGCAGTATGCGTTCGGGCCGCTGGTGGGGCTGCGCGATGCGGACGGGGGCGACGTGGTGTACGGCCGCATCTACGCGCGTTACCTCGCGGGGAACACGGGCTATGGCTACATCAACGCGGTCACCGGGCAGTGGGCGAGCCGGCTCTGGGCCGGG
>VGFB01000685.1 GCA_016869015.1 Armatimonadota bacterium | reverse complement strand
CGGCGCCTCGCGTGTCGACACCACTCCGCCGCTTCACGTGCCCTACCTGGGCTTCGAGCCGCGCCAGGGGACCTTCGAGGGCGTGCACGACTCGCTGTTCGCGCGGGCGGCCGTCTTCTCCCGAGGGGACGGTCACCTCGCTGTCGTGAGCGTCGATGCGCTCGGCCTGTCGCGCGACCTGTTCGGGCCCGGACGAGACTTCGTTGCCGAGGTCCGCGAGCGCGCGGGCGCCGGCACCGGGCTGTCGAGGGAGCGCATCCTCATCGCGGCGACTCACGCCCACTCGACGCCGGAGACCTACGGCATCACGCGGCTGTGGGAGCGCGAGGACTGCGCGGCGTGGATCGAGACGTTGGCCGAGCAACTCGCGCGGGCGATCCAGTCCGCCTGGGCCGATCGGCGGCCGGCGAAACTGTGGCACGCGTCCACGACTCTCCGCGGGATGGCTCGGAACCGTCGCCGCGATGATGGGCCGCTCGACGAAGAACTCCTGGTGCTGCTGGCTGAGAGGGACGATGGCGGGCCTGTCTTGCTGGCGAACTTCGCGTGCCATCCGGTGACCGTGCAAGTGCAGCCGCTGGTGTCCGCCGACTTCCCTGGCGCGGCGATGGCGCTGGTGGAACGGGAGTTGGGGCCGCAGACGGTGGCCCTGTTCCTCCAGGGCGCGGCCGGTGACATCAACCCGGTTCGGGGTCACACCTCCGACTGGCGGGACGTAGAGACCTACGGACTGATGCTCGGCGGCGCGACGCTGGAGGCCGTCGGGGCGGCGCGGCTGAGCGAGGCATGTACCGATCCGATCATCGCGGCGCGAGCCGAGACCGCCATGGTGGAAGCACGCGAGGCGCCGTCCGTCGAGGAGGCCGCGGCGGGCGCGGCCGCCGCGCAGGAGGGCACAGCCGAGGCACGCGCGGCCCGCGAGGCGCTCCGCCTGGCGCAGTTCGGGCAGGAGCTGATTCCGGCGGAGGTGCAGTGCCTGCGGATCGGGGACCTCGCCCTCGCCGCCTTCCCCGGCGAGCTCTTCTGCGCGCTCGGACAGCAGGTCAAGCGAGCCTCTCCGGCCCCGGCGACGATGGTCGTCGAGTGCGCCAACGGGTGCCTGGGCTACCTCGCGCCCTGCGATGAATGGGAACGGGGCGGCTACGAGGTGGGCCTCGGCGCCTGGTGCCGCGTCGCGGCCGGAGGGCCGGAGAGGATGACCGAGGCGGCGGAGAGGCTGGCGGCGCCTAGCTGGTGCGCGTCGTCGATGGCAGCCGGCGCAGAGGGTACTCCGGGAAGTGGGCGGCCCAGGTATCGACGGATACGACGATGCAGTGGGTGATGTAGGGGCGCCGCCAGGGCTCGGCGGTTTCCTGTCTGAGACGTCTGGACAGGCGGCCCTGGAACGGCCCGAGATGAGCCGGGTCCAAGTGGAGTCGCTCAATGCCAAGGACCACGACGTACACCATCTCGCGGGTATCCCGCTGCATGAGGTGCAGGAACGTGTAGGTGCCCCTCGCCTTGGGTACAAGCTTGAGGTTGATGAGGGCGTCCCCCTGGATCTCGCTCTCGTAGCGCGCAAGCTCCCGTTCGGGCACCGGTGACTGGGAGGGGTCCTTCACCTCTACGAGGAGGGTCCTTGTGTCCTCCTCCACGATGAAGTCGACGAACTTCATGTCCTGAGGCAATTCGACGGCTTCGGGGTCGGCCTTCTCCGCCCCCCGAGCGCTGGAGAAGTCGAACTGAAGCTCTCCCTCGGTGAAGACGCGCATCATCGGCGCACCTCCCTCCCGAGCGCGCGCGCCACGTCCCGGTCGTACAGGTCCGCAAAGGCATCGGAGATGGCGTTGGGGTGGATCAGGACATACTCGTCTGTGCTGTGCACCTCGATCCCACCGTCCGCGTCGTGCCGCCCAAGAGCGTGATACGTCACGCGGTCAGTGGGCTCAGTGCGGAGGTCCAGCTCCTTTAGCCCGACATAGTCGTGCGTCGCCAGGAAGACCTGCACTCCCATCCGCTGTAGCTCGACGAGAACGCCCATGACGTTCCCGACCACACTGGGGTTCAGATTGGCCTCGGGCTCGTCCCAGAAGAGAACTGACCCCTCCAGCAAGGTCCCGTTCTGGATGAGCCTCCACAGCAGCGCGAGCTTCCGCATGCCTTCGGCCACCAGACTGAACTCCAGGTCGCCCTGTTGGCTGCGAAGTGCGAACTCCTCCTGGCGGACGGTCACCTTCCCCTCGATGGCGCCCTGCAGCGTGTCGAGGAGCCGCTGGCGGGCGGGCTGCACTGGCCCCCGCAGCGCGGGCACGAGCGCGCGACCAATGATGTCGGCGTAGGTCTCCTCAAAGTGGACCTCGCGCTGCTCGTAGAGCGCCTTGAACCCCGGCGCGTGGGCCAGCATCTCTTTCACAGGTATGTACGCGCACTTGATCTCACCGCGGTTCCATCGGATGTCCCCCCGGACCGCCGAGGCCGAGGGGGCCTTCGCTCGAGAGTTGAAGGTCAGGCGCAACTCGGCCCCGTCCTGCCGCTGGAGACCCACCGAAACGCGCCGGACGCCGACCTGGCGGTGGACGAGGCGCCCCAGGTGGCCGTTGCGCGGGAGGAACACGCGCAGCAGCTTGTCGGCATAGTGGTTCTTGGTGCGCGTGATGTCGCAGGCGGCATACAGGAGCTTCAGCAGGTGCGTCTTCCCCGTGGCGTTCGCGCCGATGAACACGTTGATGCCCGGTGCGAAGTCGACCTCGAGGTGGCGAAAGGCAGTGAAGTTGTCCAGCACGACCCTCGTAATCACGCGCTTCCTCCCGTTGCGGTCTGCCGAGGGGTTGCTTCCCGATCGGCAGTGCGCGCCCCTCCCCGGCTGCTGCGGGGGCTGAGGTAGCCGCACCAGGCGTCCCAGAGCGTCGCGCGGCCGGCGGGTGAGACGCGTTGGGCCATCTCGGCGCGCGGGCAGCCCTCGTCGAGGAGGCGCTTCGCCTCCTTGGCGGCGCGGATGAAGGCGTGAACCTTGGGCACGGTCTCCTCGTTGCACATCGCCTCGGCGACGTAGGTGATGACCCCGCTCGCGCCATCGGCGGCCGACTGGAAGACGAAGTCCCCCACGTCCTGTACGCTCATCTCCCGGTAGTGGAAGCACCCCAGGCGCCAGAGGAAGGGGACGCGCGTGTGCTCGGCGAGGAGGTGCGGGTTCAGCTTCGGCGAGATCGACGGGTCGAAGCGATGCAGGCCGATGGCCTCAAGGCAGAAGAGCTGCTCGGCCCGCAGGTCCTCGACGTGGGCGTGGCGCCCGCCGGTCGTGATGCCCTGGAAGTACCGCTCCCAGAAGGGCAGCACGAACTCGGGCAGCATGGGGGCGGGGATGAAGCTCGCGAGGTCGTCACACATTCCGCCACCGCCCGGGTTGGGCATCGGGACCTCGTTCGCGGCCATGTGGAAGCGGTCGAAGCTCAGCACGCTGTCGGTGAGCGCGCGCAGGAACTGCTTCGCGAGGGGCGGATCGTCGTAGAGGTCGGTGAAGAAGCCCTCCCCGCGCAACTCGTACGCGGTCGTGATCGGCCCCTCGCCGCCGAAGGCGAAGCCCACGCGCTCGCCAGGGAAGGCGTCGATGAGCTGCTGGCGGAA
>VGFB01000684.1 GCA_016869015.1 Armatimonadota bacterium | reverse complement strand
TCTCGCGTGGCTTCCTGCTGCTTCTGCCGGTCGGGGTCGCTGATGTCGATCACCTGCACCAGCAGGTCGGCGGCGAGCGCCTCCTCGAGCGTGGCCCTGAAGGCGGCGACGAGGTGGTGGGGGAGGTGACGGACGAAGCCGACCGTATCGGAGACGATGGCCTCCCGCTGCTCCCCGATCGCGACGCGCCGCGACGTGGTGTCGAGGGTCTCGAAGAGCCGATCCCGGGCCGAGACCTCCTCGCTTCCGGCCAGCGCGTTCAGCAGGCTGGACTTGCCGGCGTTCGTGTAGCCGATGAGGCTGACGGTCGGCACGCCCGCCGCCTCCCGCGCCGCGCGTCCGACCTCCCGCCGCTGGGCGACCTCCTTGAGCTCGCGCCGGATCCGCGTCATCCGGTGCTGGATGCGCGACCGGTCCACCTCCAGCTTCGTGCGGCCGGGACCTCGGGTGCCGATGGGCCCGGTCCCGCTCATGCCGCCGCCGATCCGCGACATCACCTTCCCCAAGCCGTACAGCCTCGGCAGGCTGTACTGCAGCTGAGCGAGCTCGACCTGCAGCTTCCCCTCCCGCGAGCGGGCGCGCTCCGCGAAGATGTCCAGGATCAGCTCCGTGCGGTCGAGCACCTTGCAGGGGAGGCGGTTCGAGAGGTTGAGCTTCTGGCCGGGCGTCAGCTCGGCGTCGAAGATGACGAGGTCGGCATCGACGGAGGCGACCAGCGCCTCGAGTTCGTCGAGCTTCCCCTTCCCGACATACGTGGCCAGACGCGGCTTGTCCAGAGGCTGGGTGAGCCGACCGACGGGGACGGCGCCGGCCGTCGTCGCCAGGGCCTCCAACTCGGCCAGCGCGCGAGCGGTCGACTCGTCGTCCCGACCCAGGCCGACGAGGACCGCCCGCTCGGCCTGCTCGTCGCTTCGGCTATCGTGCGCCGCCGGCTCTGACGGTTGCATGGCACCCCGTAGGGACCGTACGTTCCCGCGCGCCCGAGGTTGCCTCGGTCACGCCAGCTTGCCCATCCTCTCGACGGCCTCGCCGATGGCCGCCAGCGGGTCCTCGGCCGTGAGCGTCAGCGACATGCGGACATAGCCCTCGCCATAGTCACCGTAGACGGCCCCGGGCACGACCAACACGCCGCAGTCCTCCAGGAGCTTCTTCGCGAAGCCGGCGGACGTCTCGCCCTCGGGGACGCGCACCCACAGGTAGAAGGCCCCGGGAGGCCGGGTCACCGGCCAACCGAGGCTCTGCAGGCCGTCGGCCAGTGCGTCCCGCCTCTGGCGGTACAGCTCGCGCAGCGTCGGGGCCCAGGCGTCGTAGTGGTCCAGCGCGGCGGCCGCGGCCAGCTGAATCGCCGCGAAGGTGCCGCTGTCTACGTTGGCCTTCACCTTCGACAGTCCGTCCACCGGCTCGGCCGCACCGCAGGCCCAGCCCACGCGCCAGCCGGTCATGTTGAAGGTCTTCGAGAGCGAGTGGAACTCGATCGCGACTTCGTCCGCCCCCGGAACCTGCAGGATGCTGGGCGGCCGGGTGTCGCCGTAGTAGACCTCGGCGTACGACGCATCCTGGCATACGAACAGATCGTGCTGCTTCGCGAAGGCGACGGCGCGCTCGAAGAAGACCAGGTCGGCCACCGCGCCGGTGGGGTTGTTCGGGTAGTTGAGCCACAGCAGCTTCGCGCGCTTCGCGATGGAGGGCGGAACGGCGTCCAGGTCGGGCAGGAACCCGTTCTCCTCCCGCAGCGGCATCGGATACGCCGCGCCGCCGCAGAAGGTGGCCTGCACCTTGTACACGGAGTAGGCCGGATCGGGAACCAGGACGATGTCGCCCGGGTCGATGTACGCCCACTCGATGTGGACGAGGGCCTCCTTGCAGCCGATGGTGCCCTGGATCTGCTTCGGCGTCTCCAGCTCGACGCCGAACCGCCGCTGCATGTGCCGCGCGACGGCCTCGAGGAACTCCGGGTAGCCGTGCCCGGTCTCGTCGTACTGGTGGGTCCGGCGGTCGCGGATCGCGTCGGCCATGGCGTCGAGGACGAACTCGGGCGTCGGCTGGTCCGGATCGCCGATGCCGAAGTCGATGAGCTTCTCGCCCTTGGCAATCTTCTCGGCCTTGAGGGCGGCGATCTCGCGGAACGGGTAGGGCGGAATGGTCCGCAGGCGGTAGGCTCGTTCCATCATGGTTCCTCCCTGGCAGTCACGATAGCGTGGTTGGGGGCTCAGGCGGACGAGCTAGGCCGGCCGGGCGATGGCGGCCGGATCGACCTCGCCCGCGAAGACCTCGACGGCGGGCCCGGTCAGGAACACGTGGTCATCGGCGCGCCACTCGATCTGCAGCTCTCCGCCCAGCAGCCGCACCGTGCAGGCGCGCCCGGCGTGGCCGTTCAGCGCGGCGGCCACCACGGACGCCGAAGCGCCTGTGCCGCAGGCCAGAGTCTCGCCCGAGCCGCGCTCCCACACCCGCATGTCCAGCCGGTCGTCAGCCACGACGCGGATGAACTCCACGTTGGTGCGCGCGGGAAAGACCTCGTGGCGCTCGATCAGCGGGCCGAGCGTCCGGACGGGCGCCGCCTCCACGTCATCGACGAACAGTACGCAGTGGGGGTTGCCCATCGAGACGCAGGTAACCCGGGCCTCCTGGTCTCCGACGCGCAACGGCTCGTCGATCACCCGACCCTCCTCGGGTGATCCGAGCATGGGGATCGCCCGCCGCGCGAGGACCGGGGGGCCCATGTCGACGGTCACGCTGCTGACGTGCCCGCGCTCGAGCGTGACGCGCGGACGGATGAGCCCGGCTCCGGTCTCCACCACGAACTCGGTCTTGCGCGTCAATCCGTGGTCGTGAACGTACTTCGCGAAGCAGCGCATCCCGTTGCCGCACATCTCGCTCTCGGAGCCGTCGGCATTGAACATCCGCATCCGGAAGTCCGCCGGCTCCGACGGCAGAATCAGGATGATCCCGTCGGCGCCGATGCCGAAGTTCCGGTCCGACAGCACCCGCGCCAACCACGGCAGGTCGATCTCGCCGAGCGACTCGCGGTGCGCGTCGATGTAGATGTAGTCATTCCCAAGCCCATGCATCTTCGTGAAGCGCATGGCGAGGTCTCCTTAGGCCCGCGTCGACAGGCCGCGGCGCGCAGGCAACACAGTCTCGCGGTGACCGGCGACTGAGGCGGACCGTCGAACGAAGTGGGGGAGAGGAGTCGGCGGGTTCGGCACGCGAGGCCCGAAGCGCCCGACGGAGCAACCACACATGCCGACGCCCAACGGACGTCGGCCCTCAGTCGTCTCTCGCCGGGTCACTTCCCCAAGTGAGGTATCGCCCCTTGGACCGTCCAGACGAATGCGCGCCGAACTCGGCGCATTATAGGCAAACGGCCTCCGCCCGTCAACCGGAAGGCTCATTCGGGGGTGTGACCACAGAGAGTAAGGTGGGTCGGGGCAGTGTGGTCGTCAGCCCCGCAGGGGCGGCTGGTGGGTCGGGGCAGTGTGGTCGTCAGCCCCGCAGGGGCGGCTGGTGGGTCGGGGCAGTGTGGTCGTCAGCCCCGCAGGGGCGACTGGTGGGTCGGGGCAGTGTGGTCGTCAGCCCCGCAGGGGCGACTGGTGGGTCGGGGCAGTG
>VGFB01000683.1 GCA_016869015.1 Armatimonadota bacterium | reverse complement strand
GTCGAGGACGAGCGCTTCCCCGCCACCTTCTACTTCATGAACTGGACCGGCCGGAGCTTCAGCGCGGCCATCGAGTCCGTGAACCCGATGCCCTTCGAGACGCTGCGGGAGGCGCAATCGGTGACCTGGCGCCTCGACAGCTTCGCGGGTGGGTGGGTCGACGCCATGGCCCCGTACAAGGCGTGGTACGCGAAGGCGTTCGCCCCCGAGATGGCCCAGCGGGCCGCCGTGAAGTGGGCCGACCGGACTCGGGTCATCGTCGACCACTGCAGCTACTCCGACGAGGCGCTGCGCCTGCTGGCCTCGACGTTCGATCCGGAGACGGTCCTCCTCCATGACTGGAATGCCCGGGCGCCGGAGTTCGACCGCGACCTCCCCGACTGGACCCCGCGCGCCGGGTACGCCGAGCGCGTGAAGCGGCTGCACGCCTACGGGTTCAGGACGATGGCCTACGTGAACACGTATTGCGTGAACTACAACTCGCCGGTGTTCAAACGGGATGGTATCGCCGACTTCGGCCTCCCGCGCAAGATCGGCAGCCTGTGGAGCTACCTCGACCCGCCCGGTACCTTCGAGGGGGCACAGGACGGCCAGCTCTTCTACCTCGATCCGCTCGAGCCCCGCTGGCGCAAGTACCACACCGACATGATGCTCCAGTGGCGCCGGGACACCGGCACTGACGCCAACTACGAGGACGTGGCCGGGACGGCGGCGGACTTCGGCAACGGCACCATCGCCGGCAAGTTCGGGGCCCAGAGCGGCACGGAGCAGTTCCGCGAGCTCCTGGCGCGGAACCCCGAGGTCCCGATGGCCTCGGAGTATGCTCCCGACAACATGGCCTTCGCGTCACGTTGGCCGCTGCGGTACCAGCAGGTGTGGGGCAATGCGGAGACCCGGGTGTGGTGGATGGAGCACCAGCGGCCCGTGTCGGCGTACATCCACGGACCGTTGGCCCGGCCCTGGGTGCCGGTCGTGAACGCCGAAAGCGACTTCGGCCGCCACGTGGTGGTGGCGTGCTCGGACGCCCTCGGCGGCCTGGGCCAGGTCTTCGCCACGGAGGAGGAGCTCCGCGCCACCACCGGCATGCCCCTCCACATGAGGCTGCGCGCGCAGCTCTTCGCCGGACGGCAGCTTGAGCCCGTCTTCCCGCGTGAGCGCTGGGACCGGGACGTGGCCTGCTTCTACCAGGACGCCGACGGCCGGTCCTACCGGTACACGGCGACCCCCACCGTGCAGACGATGGCGGGACCGGACGGGCGGCCCCTCTACCAGCGCGCAACCGGGCTGAACCGGATCGCGACTCCGCTGGCGATCCCCGGCTGGCCCGCGGTCGGCGAGGGGAGCCTTCTGGGCCTGAATCCCGCCGTTCGGTATGCTCTCAGTCGGGGGGCTCCCGACCGGACGAGGGTGCAGGTCACGGCGCTCCCCGAGGGGATCCGCATCACCCGCTTCGAGACGACCAGGCAGCGCACCATCCTGGTGCTCGATGCCGTCGATGCCGCAGCACTCGCTCAGGGCGCCGTCGCCCTTGTGGCGAATGCGCCCTTCGCCCAGACGCTGCTCGACGACCGGCCGGTGGACAGTCCGCCCTGGGATGACAAGGCCCCCGCCGAGCCGAAGACCTACGACGTCGGCTTCCCGTCGCACTTCGTCTTCCTGGAGGGGGGCACAGCCACGCCCGCGGTCGGCGAGTACTTCGGCGACGGTCGCGAGAGTGGGCGCTACATCAACGTCGCCACCGGCCTGGAACGCGGCGGGCCGTTCGTCATCGAGCACCGCGCTGCGTTCGACGTGGCCGGTGAGTCGCCGGCGCCCCAGTTCTGCCTCCTCAACTGGGGCTCGGACTGCGAGGTGACCCTCGACTGGCTGGTCCGGGTGCCCGCCGCCGACAGCGCCCTGCGGCTCTACGTCTACAACTCGCAGACGAAGTACGGCAACGGCGCCATCGCGCGCGTCTACCTCAACGGCAGGCCGGCTCACGCTCTGGACCTCAGTCCCAAGCCGAATCCCGACTGGAAAGAGGGCGATGACCCTTACGCACGCAACCTGTGGGACACGGCGATGCACGCCTGGACGTTGCCGGTCGGCCCTCTCGCCGGACAGCCGTTGGCCGTCACTATCGCCACCGACGCCCGAGGCGAGAACAACGCCGACATGATCTGGTGGGCGCGACCGAAGTTCGTCGCCGATCCGGCGCAGGAGAGCCGTTTCGTCCGGCTGGCGGCAGACGGCACGGCGACACCCGAGTGACAGTGAGGCCCAGTGCGGCGGGAGCGAGTCGCAGGAGTCCGTTGCTGCCGGGATTGTGTTGGGGAGGAAGACCGGGGCGCGCAGCTCGCCTCATGCTGTGACGGGCCCCGGTGAGTCCGCAAACACAACCCGAAGGGAGTGTCCCCCATGAGCGAGCCGGCGCAGCAGGCCAAGACGTTCGCCAACAACGGTAAAGAGGCGCTACTGAAGACCTTCGCGTGCGTTCCCGAGGACAAGCTCAACTGGCAGCCGGCCGGAACGGCCAAGACCGCACTGCAGATCGCCGCACACGCGGCCGTTCCAAACCCTCTGTTCGCTGCGCTCATCCGAGGCGAGGGGTTCCCCAAGGCATCGGCCGAGGAAGTGTTTGCCCAACAGGCTGCGGCCGAGGCCGCCCTCACGACTCGGCAGCAGGTTGTGGAGCTCATCGAGCGGTCCACGGTCGAGGTTGAGGCGGCTCTGGACGCGCTGACGCCGGAACTGATGGCGACCACGATCGAAACGCCGTTCCTGACGGCGCCGATGACCTTCTTCATGACCTTGCCCGGGCTACACCTGTACACCCACGCCTCCCAGATCGACTACCTGCAGACCATCTGGGGCGACATGGAGTTTCACATGTAAGAGGGCACGCCGCGGGCGGTCCGGACGCCGCTACCGTTGCCGTCCGCTCTCCGCCCCGACAGGGCGGAGGGTGCGCGACACCGAGGGTCCCCACCCGGCGCCGGTGAGGTGTGTGACCTGTCCGTCGCCGTTGAAGCGAACAAGACGACATCGCCCAGATGACGGGGGGCCCGACCGGTGCGTGATCCGCGCCCACCCAGCAGGCACGATCAGTCGATCGCCGCCGCTCACGGCGCGGCGCTGCTCGCCGCCGTGATCGTCGCGGCGGGGATCGCCCGACCAGCCGGCGCTGCCGACCCCTTGGCGCGCTTCGAGTCGCCGCCCCCTGATCCACGCTACCACGCGCTGCCTCGTCCGCTGGAGTACGGCACGCCGTTGACGTCCACGGCGGGTCCGCAAGCCGCCATCGTCCATGGCGAGGCGGCCGATTGGACGCGGGCGGCGGCGACCGAAGTGCAGCAGGTGGTGCGGGAGTGGTGCGGGGCGGAGCTGCCCCTGGTGAGCGACCGGGTCGTCACGTCCGAGGAGACCTGGCTGCTGTCCGACGCGTACCGCAGCACGCCTCTGATCGTCCTGGGCAACTGTCGCGACAACCGCGTGCTGCACGCGCTCGGAACCCGCTACCTGGCCTGCAGCAACCACCTGTGGCCCGGCGGCGATCGCTATCTCGTGCGCACGGTGTTCGAGCCCTTCGCCGCCCACGTGAACTTCGTCTGCCTGGAAGCCTCTACGCCGG
>VGFB01000682.1 GCA_016869015.1 Armatimonadota bacterium | reverse complement strand
GCCATCGCCCTCGGCGCCGTGCTCCTGGTGGCTGCGACCATCAACCACTACGGGCTCACGTATGACGAGGGCTGGTATCTCTCGCGCTCTCAGCGGGCGCGGGACTGGGGCGCCCGGCTGCTTGCCGAGCCGGGTCGCGCTCTCTCCGATGAGGGCCTCAGGCGGTACTGGGCCGCCGAGAGCCAGGCGAACGGCCGGGTCCTGCAAGAGCAGCAACCGGGCGCCGTGAAGCTCGTCTGCGGCTGGCTGGGCCACCCGCTCGGCCGCGCCCTCGGTGTCGTTTTCCCCGAGCGCGCCGGTACGGCGCTCTTCCTGGGCGGTTGCCTCGCTGCGCTGTACGTCTTCGTGGGCGGGGTGTGGGGGAGAGCCGCCGGGGCCTTTGCGGTGGGCGCGCTGCTGTTGATGCCTCGGGTGTTCGCTCACGCTCACCTCTGCGCTCTGGACGTGCCCGTGATGAGCATGATGCTCGTCACCGTCGCGCTGATGTTCGCGGCCGTTCGGAGGAACAGTCTTCCCCTGGCGGCGCTGAGCGGCCTGGCATGGGGCGTCGCCCTGGGCTGCAAGATCAACGCCCTGTTCGTGCCCTTCATCCTGGGCGCGTGGGTCCTGCTGTTCCACCGAGGCTTTGCCGTCCGGGCTGCAGTGTGCCTGACGCTCGGCGGGGGCTTCGGCTTCCTGGGCACCTGGCCGTGGCTCTGGCATCACACCGGCTCGCGGCTGGCCGAGTACCTCGCCTTCCACTTGCAGCACTACCCGGTCGCGGTGAGCTACTTCGGCCGGGTCAGCGCGCACCAGCCGTGGCACTACCCGCCCGTCATGACCGCCATCACGACGCCGCCGGTCACGCTGGCGCTGGCGCTCGGGGGGATCGGCCTGGCGGGGTGGGTGTTGCGGCACAGGAACGGTGGGTCAACCGAGGCGGCCGCCCGGGACGCCGCGACTTGGCGCAGGTCGCAGGCGGCGCTGCTCCTTCTGGGGGCGCTGTTCACGATCGGGTTCAACTGCCTGCCGAGCGCCCCGAAGTACACGGGTGTGCGCCTCTTCCTGCCCTTCTTTGCGTTCCTGGCGGCGCTGTCGGCCGTTGGGTTCGCGGGTCTCGCGGCATGGGTCGCGCAACGCCTGCCTGCAGGCGGGTCGACACTGCTGTCGCCGAGGCGCGTGAAGGTCCTGCTTGCGGGACTCGCGCTCCTGCCCGCTCTGCGCGTCGTCGTCGGGAGCCACCCCTACCAGCTGTCATACTACAACACCGTGATCGGTGGGACCCGGGGCGCTGTCGCGCGGGGCATGGAAGCCACGTACTGGGGCGACGCCTACATGGCCGTCTGCTACGACCTGGCGCCGCGACTGACCCCTGGCGACACCTTGTGGGTCGACCTCCCAGGCTGCCAGTGGATCATCGAGCAGTACCTGAAGCCTGTCTGCCCCGACCTGCGCTTCACGTCGAGCGGCTGGCCGTCGCCGGAGGCCTCGTGGGCCATCGTGCAGAACAAGGCGAGCGAGCTGAGCCCCGCCTCGCGCGCGCTGCTCGCCTCGGGCCCGCCCGTCTTCGCCTCCGAGCTCGACGGCGTGCCCCTCGCCCTGCTGTACGGCCGCGAGAGCATCGCTCGAGCCCTGGAACAGAGGCTCCCCGAAGAGAGGAGTAGTCCGGAGTGAGTGACCTTCCCGA
This sequence comes from Armatimonadota bacterium, assembly GCA_016869015.1. Classification (GTDB taxonomy): domain Bacteria; phylum Armatimonadota; class Zipacnadia; order Zipacnadales; family VGFC01; genus VGFC01. The sequence goes on along the minus strand of VGFB01000682.1, from coordinate 1,949 downwards.
ACGCCTGGCGCGCATCCGCCTGCTGGTCCTCGATGTGGACGGCACGCTCACCGACGGATTCGTGTACTACGGCCTGGCCGAGGGGCCGTTGAAGCGGTTTCACATCCGGGACGGACAGGGAATCACGAACGTGCAGCGTGTGGGGGTCGCGGTGGCCTTCGTCACGGGCGATGTGGCGGAGTCGACGCGCCTCCGCGCGGCGCGGCTGGGCGTGCAGGAACTGCATCAAGGAGTCGAGGAGAAGGGGAGCGTCGTCCGCGACCTCCTGGCGCGTCACGGGCTCGCGCGCGAGGAGGCCGCGTACATGGGAGACGAGCCCGGCGACCTGCCGGGCATGGCCGAGGTCGGCTTCACGGCCGCGCCCGCCGATGCCGTCGAGGAGGTGCGGGCCCGCGTAGACTGGGTCAGCGCGTCGGTCGGCGGACAGGGCGCCGTGCGGGAGCTGTGCGATGCTATCGTGAAGGCCAGGCCGGGATGATCGACCCGGAGGCGGTCTTCGTCGTCACGGCGACCTACAACGAGGCGGCCAACCTGCCGGAGCTGCACCGCCGCCTGCGGTCCGCCGTGCCCCGGGCTCAGTGGGTCGTGGTCGACGATGCCTCCCCCGACGGCACGGCCGCGGTCGCTCGAAGCCTCGCTCAGGCCGACCCGCTGGTTCAGGTGATCGAGCGCGTCGGCCGGCGAGGGTACGCCTCCGCCCACCAGGATGGGATGCGGCGAGCTCTGGAGCAGGCCGCCGAGGTGATCGTGACCCTGGACGCCGACCTGTCACACGACCCGAGCTCGATCCCAACGATGATCGCGGCTCTGGCCGGGCACGACATCGCCATCGGGTCGCGGTACGCGCCGGGCGGCGGCTTCCAGGGCGTCGGGCCCCTCCGCCGGATGCTCAGCCGCTTCGCAAACGCCTATGTCCGCGCGATCCTGCGCCTCCCGGCGCGGGACTGCACCAGCGGCTTCCGCGCCTATCGCGCGGACGTCATTGAGCGGTCGGGGATGCTGCGCGAGGGTCCGGAGGGCTACGTCTTCCTCACTGAGGCCCTCTTCCTGTGCGTCCAGGCGGGCGCCCGTCTGACCGAGGTCCCAATCACCTACGTCCCGCGTGGTGAGGGCAAGTCGAAGATGTCGGCGCGGATCATGCTCGAGTCGGCGGCGCGCACCCTGGGCCTGCGCTTCCCCGGGCTGCGGCGCGGCGGCTCCTGGCGCTGAAGGCTCGTGATGCCCCGTCTCCTCTCCATCTGCATCGTCAACTGGAACACGCGCGACTACCTCCGCGCGTGTCTGCGGTCGATCCGCGAGACGATCGCCCACCTCGACCACGAGACCATCGTAGTCGACAACGCCTCGGCCGACGGCAGCGCGGCGATGGTGGCCGAGGAGTTCCCCCAGGTCATGCTGATCGCGAACGCGGACAACCTGAAGTATGCCGCCGGCAACAACCAGGCGCTGCGAGCCGCGACCGGGGCGTCCAAGCTGCTGCTGAACCCCGATGTCGTGCTGAAGCCCGGCGCTGTCGAGGAGCTGCTGGCGGCCCTGGACCGCCATCCGAAGGCAGGAGCTGTGGCGCCCCGTCTGGTGCACCCGGACGGCTCACCGCAGCTTTCGTGCCGCACCTTCCCTGACCCTCCCGCTCTCGCCTATGAGGCTCTTGGCCTGGCCCGCCTCTTCCCGCACAGCCGCCGCTTCGGCGCGTACCGGATGAGCTGGTGGGCTCACGACGACGAGCGGCGGGTCGATCAGCCGATGGCCTCCGCGCTCCTGATCCGCGCCGCGGCGCTGGAGGCGGTCGGTCTGTTCGACGAGGACTTCCCGATCTTCTTCAACGATGTCGACCTCTGCCGCAGGCTGTTGGACGCGGGGTGGGAGGTGTGGTTCACCCCTCGGGCGGAGGTGATCCACCACGTCGGCGCGAGCACCCGGCAGGTCCGCCGCGCGATGATTGCCGAGTC
>VGFB01000681.1 GCA_016869015.1 Armatimonadota bacterium | reverse complement strand
CGTTGTCTGCGCTCTGGGGTACTTCGTCTTCATGAAGCCCAAGGCGAAGGGCACGAGCGGAGTCAGCGATGAGATGAAGGCCAACATGCAGAAGGCACCGGGGATGACAGGGTCGGGTACGGCGGGCGGCGGCCCCACGAAGGCGGGGCCGACCGCGCCTTAGCACGGACGGGCGCGTAACGGGTAGCGGAAACACCAACGGCCTCGGCGGAGTACGCCGAGGCCGTTGGTGTTGTTTTCGCGTGCTCCAGGGCGCGCTCCGGCCCTGCAGGCTGCCGCCTGAAGGCAGTGCGCCCCCGGCGGCCGCTCAGTAGGCCGTGTTTGTGTCCGAGTCCCAGCGGTTCCGCGCGGCGGTGCCGCCCAGGGCCTTCATGCCCTTCTCCCATTTGCCGTGCCCATCGCAGAACGCGAGGTTCACGCCGCCGTTGTGACCGTCCGCCTCCGCGGCCTGCCCGCGGCCGACATCGCCCTGGCCGCCGTTGCAGCCGTTGCCGCTGTTGGTCGGGTTGGCGCGCCAGTCGCCCCAGCTCTCGCACGTGATGGCGATCTGAGCCGGCATGCGGATCTGCGCAATGCGTCGGCTCCACAGCCAGCCGCAGTTGTACCCGTAGCTCCAGGACCGCCCCACGCGAGTGAGGTCGCCGACATTGCCCCCGCCGGCGATGGTGAACTCCATGCTGGGGCACAGGTAGATCTGTTGGTTCTTGAGGTAGGGCTGGATGGCGTCACCAAACTTCACCATGCGGGGGTTCTGCCACACATCCCAGCTTCCGCCGACGTCGATAGGGTACCATCCGATCGGGAACTTCTCGTCATAGTCCTGGGTGTACATCTGGTAACCGAGGGCGAGCTGCTTGATGTTGCTCAAGCAGCTCGTCTGACGCGCCTTCTCACGCGCCCGGGCGAAGACAGGGAACAGGATCGCCGCCAGAATGGCGATGATCGCGATCACGACCAACAACTCGATCAGTGTGAACCCTCTTCGATGCATGTCCGGACCTCCTGGCAAGGCATGGAATGGTGTGTCTGATGGCAACACCGCTACTCCTGGTTAGAGCAACACCTCCTCGGCCAGGCCGGGTTTCCCTCCCGGCGCGCCGGGTCTTCCCGGCCCTCCCGGCGGGCCGTTACTTCACCGGCACGAGCTCGATGTTGTCGAGGTAGAACACGGCGTTCTCCGTGGCGAGGCTGATGAAGCCCAGCCACTGGAGGCGCTTGAACTCGGGCGAGCCGAGGGGCAGGTCGTCGAAGACGTGCTCCGTGCCATCGGGGAGCGTGACCGAGAGGCGGTAGGCGCCGGTCGAGTCCTTCCCCAGGCCGCAGTCGATGTCCAGGTGCAGCCATTCGCTCAGGGGTACGGTCGATAGCGTCTGCCCGCCGGCAAGGAGCGCGCCGTCGCCGTTGATGCGCACCGAGGGGCCGACGTGGTAGGGGTTCGCCGAGTCGCGCCATTCGATCCACAGGATCGCCCCGGGCTCGACCCGCGCATCCACCGCGAAGTGCATCATCCCCCGGGCGAAGTTCGGAGTGTAGTACATGTGTGGCTGCCAGACCTGCGGCAGGCCGGGCGCATCCGTGACCTTCACGCAGCGCGTCCCGGTCGCCGCCGTCTCATCGGTCACCCGGATGGTGGCGCCCTTGTCGAGCTCCTCGCCGCTGACGCGGTCGATCCGGGGCTGCTCCCCCACCGGAGTGGTCTCGAAGTCCTCGGAGATGGGCCTCGGGCCCGGAGGACGGGGCAGGACCATCTCCGGCCGCTGCACCAGCTTCGGCTTGCTCACCCATCCCGGGTCGCCGTAGAGGCCGATCTCCCCGAGGTCGATCGGCTGGAAGCCCATCGCGAGGGCCGGGGAACCGGGCTGCAGCCGGAAGTCGCGCGCCTCGGCGTCCACGAACCTCGGGTCCGCCATCTGCGAGTCGGCGTCGAAGCCCTTCTCCCGCCACGCCTCAAGGCCTATCCCGGCGAAGTCGAGGTCGTCGCCGCTTGCGGCGTCCCAGTAGAGATTGCGGTTCATCCGGAAGTTGTCGTTGCTCCAGTTGCCTCCGAGGGGCAAGCCGTTGTCCGTGAGGACGATGTTGCCCTCGAAGAAGAAGGAGAGGTGCTCTTCCTGGCGGGAGCGGATGACCTGACCCTCCCGGCTGAAGGCGAGGATGTTGTTGCGGACGGTGTTCTCGCGCCCGTAGTGCTGATGGAAGCCGCCGCTCTTGGTGTCGTAGACGATGTTGCCTTCCATCAGGATTTCGGTGCTGCCCTCGTCCGTGTAGAGCCCCCAACCGCCGTAGCTGTACGAGGCGACGTGGTGGATGAGGTTGTGACGCATGGTCGTGCCGGGGGAGATGCCCAGGGAGTAGATGCCCCCCATGTCGCTCAGCACGCCCCAGCCGAGGTGGTGGATGTGGTTGTAGTCGATGTGGTTATCGTGCGCTGAGCTGGGCGCGTAGCCCCAACTCCAGCCCACCGACACCCCCGAGTAGAGGAAGTCGCAGATCTCGTTGTGAGTCACTTCGTGGTAGCTGGACCGCCCGATCCACACGCCGATCCCCGCCGGGAAGACCTTCCCGCCGTCGTGGATGAAGCAGTTGTCTACGACGCAGCGCTGAGAGGCCTGGCTGGGCGGCGGCTCCACCGTCTCGCCGATCCGCACGCCCCCGGCGCCCAGGTCGCGGAACTCGGTGCGCTGCACGCGGCAGTCCGTGCAGCCGCGCCGCCACCAGAGCGCGTACTCGCCGACGTGGGCGATCTCGCAGTCCTCGAGGAGGCACGACCGCGCGCCGTCGGCCATGAGCGCGGCCTCCAGGAAGGCCGCGGCCTGGCCGTCGGCGATCTGCGTCCGCTCGCACTCCCACTCGGCGTGCTGGAAGCTCAGGCCCCGGAAGACCACGTGATCCACCGTCATGCCGATCTCGGCCTCGCCCGCAAAACGCACCAGTGTCCGCAGGACGGGGGCCACGACCTCCGCCCGGGTCATGTCCTCGCCGGGGAGGGGCCAGTAGGCGAGCAGCCCGGACTGACGGTTGAGGTACCATTCGCCGGGGGCGTCCAACGCCTCACGGTAGTTCTCGACGTAGTAGCGCTGCGGGCGATCCCAGTAGCCGTGGGGCCAGCCCGAGGGGTTCGTGAACCGCACCGTGTGTTCGTTCTCGTCCAGTTGGTCGATCCAGTGCAGCGAGGCCGTCCACGAGTGAAAGGCAACGACCATCACGTCGGCGAGGTCGGGCCAGAGCTGCAGGTCACCCTCCGCGTAGCGAAAGCCGATGCGCGTCTCGGGGTTGTCTCGCTCGGCTTGGGGGTTTGTAATGCCCGGCAGCGGTCCGGGTGAGCGGAAGTAGCCTTCGTTGGGTGTGCGCGCCCGCGTCGCGCGTCGGCCGTTCACGAAGAGCTGGCGGAAGTACCATCCCCCGCGAGCGACTTCGGGGATCGCGGCCACCCACATCTCTCCCTCGCCCTTGCGCCAGCCCTCGATCCGTCGCCCGCCGCTGACGATGGGCCTCTCGCCGGGGAAGGCGGCGAAGACCGTTGGGGTCTTCGCCGAACCGGAGTCCTCGGGGGTGAGGGTGATCGTGTCGGAGAGGGGGTACACACCCCCTCGCAGAACGACGGTACGGTTGGCGGCGTC
>VGFB01000680.1 GCA_016869015.1 Armatimonadota bacterium | reverse complement strand
CGATCAGGGACGTAGGGCCGTCTTCCCGCTGGCTCACGGGCGTCGGCGCAGCGCTCCCACTCTTGCGGCAGACCGCAATGACCGAGGACATCTCGGTGATCCCCGTGCTGACGCTCGTAGCGTCGATCGTGGCGGCCTTGCCGGAGGGTTCGTCGGCGGTGGGGTTGGACTTGCAGGAGACGAGAAGCGCCACTGCGGCCACAGCCGCGACCGCGCAGGCGCCCAGGGTGAGGCGTCGGCTCATGGGGGGGCCCCTTGCCCGGAGGCACGCAGGGGGAGGGTCTACTTCCAACGTGATACGGCCGGCCGCGTCTTGTCAACGGAAACCGGCACCGGGGCACCGGCAAGCCCGGGCGGCCCACCCGCGCACCCGCCGAGGATCGCGCAGCCCCTGGCGCCATCCCCCTGGAACGTCAGGCTTCTCAGGACTTTGGCGCCCGCTTCCGCCCCAGCCAGAGCATTCCCAGCCCGAACCCCAGGAGCACGACCCCCCAGATCAAGTTGATGTTCAGGTCCAGCGAGCGCTGGTACAGGTCGGAGCCCGAGGTGAAGAGCCCGTAGCCCACGAGCAGCGTTCCGAAGAGGGTGAACATGAGCCCGATGGGCGTGCGGATGTCGAGTCCCATGCGTCCCTCCTACCAGAACATGACGTTGAGGGCGATGGCCATGAGGAGCACCGCCACGCCCAGCCCCTCGGGCGTCTTCCACCAGGGGAGGTGCTCCTCCTTCTCGCGGGGGGTCAGCGCCCAGACCAGGCCCTTGAGGTCCTCGTCGGACTTGGTGCGCGCGGTGGCCAGCGAGATCGCGATCGTGGCCAGGAAGCAGACCGTCCACGCCCAGATCGCGGTCCAGAAGTTCTGAGCCATCTCGCTGGTGTACTGGTGCAGGGGCGCCGTGGCGAGCCAGCCCCCCTTGATCCCCGCGGCCGCTCCCACCGGGAGCGTGAGCCCGTGGTGCAGCGCGGCGGCCAGCGTGCCCGACACCAACCCGAAGAACGCGCCGTGCCCGGTGGCGCGCTTCCAGAACATCCCCAGCAGGAACGTCGCGAACAGGGGCGCGTTCACGAAGGCGAACACGAGCTGCAGGAAGTCCATGATGTTGTTGAAACGCGTGGCCAAATACGCCGTGCCCACCGAGGCCAGGATGCCGAAGATGGTGGTCATGCGCCCCACCCAGAGCAGGTGCGCGTCGGAGGCGTCCTTGCGCACGTAGCTCTGGTAGATGTCGTACGTCCACACCGTGTTGAAGGCGGTCACGTTGCCGGCCATGCCGGACATGAACGACGCCATGAGTGCGGTGAGCCCGAGCCCGAGCACGCCCGGCGGGAAGTAGTGCGCGAGCAGCTGGGGGATGGTCATGGTGTAGTCGAAGCTCCCGTCCGCCATGCGCGGGAGCGTGAAGCCGCCGTCGGCGTAGGTGAGGCCGATCGCGATCATTCCCGGGAAGATGATCAGGAACGGGAAGAGCATCTTCGGCACGGCCGCGATGAGCGGCGTGCGCCGCGCCGCCGCCATGGAGTTGGCGGCCATCGCGCGCTGCACCACCAGGAAGTCGGTGCACCAGTAGCCGAAGGAGAGCACGAACCCGAGCCCCATCGCCATCCCGAACCACTCCACCCCCATCGGGTTCGAGGACGGACTTCCCATCGTCGCCCAGGAGTGGCTCCATGCGCCGGCCTCGAAGCCGTTGGACGTCGCCACGGTGTCGAGGCGCCCGACCAGCCCCGACCAACCGCCCACGTCCCTGAGCCCCAGGAAGACCAGCGGCGCGAACCCGAGCACGATCAGGAAGAACTGGAGCACCTCGTTGTAGATCGCCGAGGTGAGGCCGCCGAGGTAGATGTACGCCAGCACGATGAGCGCCGAGACCGAGAGGGAGACGTTGAAGTCCCAGCCGAGCAGGAGCTCGAGCAGCTTGGCCAACGCGTACATCGAGATCCCCGACGAGAACACCGTCATGGTCGCGAAGGAGATCGCGTTGAACGCGCGCGTCTTCTCGTCGAAGCGGAGCTTCAGGTACTCAGGCACGGACCGGGCGCGCGAGCCGTAGTAGAACGGCATCATGAAGACGCCCACGAACACCATCGCCGGGATCGCGCCCACCCAGTAGAAGTGGCTGGTGGCGATCCCGTACTTCGCCCCCGAGGCGGCCATCCCGATCATCTCCTGCGCGCCGAGGTTCGCGGACAGGAACGCGAGCCCCGCGATCCAAGCTGGGATGGACCGGCCCGAGAGGAAGAAGTCCTCGCTCGTCTTGGTGTAGCGCTTCAACGCCCAGCCGATGCCGAGGACGAAGAGGAAGTAGACGAAGAGGATGACGTAGTCGATGGCGCCGAGCTGGATGCCTGAGGTCATGCGCCGGCCTCTGCGGGAGGGCCCGCCCTGAACCCCTCGTGGAAGGTGACCGTGCCCTGCGGCATGAAGCCGTCGAACGACAGCGCGAAGAACGCCTCCGGCGGCACGCCCTCGTGCCCGAGCCCCGGCGGATTCACGAAGCCGAACCGTCCGTAGTATTCGGGGTGGCCCACCAGGCAGCAGCCGCGCGCGCCCATCGCGCGCAGCCGCGACAGCCCCTCCTCGATGAGGGCCGACCCGATGCCGTTCCGCTGATGGGCGGGCAGCACCGACACCGGGCCGAGCCCATGCCACCTCGAGGTGCCATCGGAGAGCGCCACGGGGGAAAACGCGATGTGGCCCACCACGCGCCCGTCCAGCTCCGCCACGAGCGAGATCGTGAGGGCTCCGGCCCGCCGCAGCGCAAGCACGATGAACGGCTCGGTGTGGAGGCTCAGCTCCATGTCGCGGAACGCCGCCTCCGTCACGTCGGCGATGGCGTCCACATCAGCCGGGGACTCGGGGCGGATCAGAATCGGCGACGGCATGAAGCTCCCTCCTCCACGGACGGCACGGAATGGCCCACGCTAGGGCGAGGTGGGGGAGGGGGCAAGGAGCGGGGCGGCCCGCCTATCTCCCCTGTCTCCCCCGTCTCGCAACCCTTCCGGGCCTCGACCCGTCTATCCTGGTTGGTGGGTGGCGTTCCTTCGGGGTGGGGGAGGGGATGATGGGCACGCGTTTCGTTCGTTCGTCCGTTCTCGCGGTCGCCGCGATCACGATGGTCGCCGCGCCGGCGGCTCTCCGAGCACAGCCCGCTGCCGAGAGCCCCCGCAGGTCGCCGCCCCCCGTGGCGGCGGCGGCGCGCGCCCAGGGGCCCATCTCCGTGGACGGACGGCTGGACGAGACCGCGTGGCAGCGGGCCGCGCCCATCACCGACTTCCGCCAGTTCCAGCCCGAGGAGGGGGAGCCGGCCTCCCTGCCCATGGAGGTCCGCATCCTCTTCGACGACGGTGCCCTCTACATCGGTGCGCGCATGACGCAGCCCGGGGGCGTGGCCGCCCCCCTCGCCCGGCGCGACCAGCTCCTGGACGCCAGCGGCGACAACGGGTCCTTCAACTCGCTCACCACCGACAAGCTCATCGTCAACCTCGACCCGTACCACAACCGCGTCGACAACGCGTGGTTCGAGGTCAACCCGGCGGGAGTGAAGGGCGACCAGTTCAACGGCGACGACTCCTGGGATCCCATCTGGGAGGCTGCGGCGCAGTCCGACGCCGAGGGGTGGA
>VGFB01000679.1 GCA_016869015.1 Armatimonadota bacterium | reverse complement strand
CAACACGTCCAGCGTCGCCATCCCAATGCCGACGATGTCCATGCCCGGGGACGCGGTCACTGGTCCACCACCACCGGCTCGATGTCCAGGAAGCCGCACGCCTCGGTGAGCGCCTTGACCTGATCGCCGTGGATCATGCTCGCGTGGTGGATGAAGCCCTCCTCCACCAGCGTGCGGTAGAGGCCCTCGTGGTCCGGCGCCCTGACCCACGCCCACGTGCCGGCGAGGCGCTCCTCGGAGGGGATGATCTCGCCCGTCGCGATCAGCATCTTCCACTCGCCGTCGTACTCGGCGAGGCGGCAGAACGTGACCGGCCCGGGCTGAAGCTGGAACTGGAACAGGCCGGCCATCGGGTCCGCCTCGACGGGCGGCAGCTCGCCGGTCATGTCCTTGCGCGAGCGGAGGGCGGTCCGAGCCGGATCGCCGGCCAGGCACAGCGGCGCGTTGCCGCAGTGCCAGGCGAGCAGGCGGTTCGGATCGTCGCGATGCTGGATGGTCCAGTCGATGAAGTGCGGCAGCGTCTCGCCCAGAGCCGCCTGGTAGTTGACCAACATCGACAGCGCTCCGAGCACGTCGGCCTCGCAGGCGGTCAGCATGTGCCGCCCGGTCAGCCGCCCGAAGAGCGCGCAGAGCGAGAGGCTCATCGCACGCTGAATGGTCGGCCAGCACTGCATCGTCAGCGCGGAGAGCCGGTTGCGCTCCCAGAACTCGGCCAGCGCGACCTCCAGCTTCGCGGACTTCAGCAAGTGGTCGTCGGTCACGGTGATCGCGCCCACCGAGCCCCGCAGACCCGCGATGATCTCCTGCACGCGCGGGTCGTCGTCGGGCAGGGCTTGCGCAGCGGCGACGAGGTCATCGAGGTTGGCGTAGATGACGTTCTGGCCGAACTTGCGGATCAGCTCCGCCTCGTCGTAGCCCACGGTCTCGAAGGTCGGCGGCCGCACGCCGACCTGCCCGATCCGCGCGTTCCGCAGGCCCTTCACCACCGACACGGCGCGCGCGAAGGTCTCGAACTCCGCGTCCAGCTCCGCCTCGCCGGGGAAGTGCACTCCCGCGAAGCGGAACGGCAGCTTGCGGCGGTAGAGCGCGGAGGCCATCGAGAGGTTGCCGCAGTACGAGTCCGACACTCGCGCCAGGCTCGCATCCTCGGCGGCCGGCGGCTCCCGGGTCGCGTAGAGCAGAACCGGCACGCGCAGCCTCTCGGCGATCTTCGCCGCCGACCGCTCGTCGCCGAAGTCCAGGGGACAGAGCACCAGCGCGTCCACCTTCGCGGACGCGAAATGGTCTGCCACCGTCTCCGCCTGGTCCAGGCTCTGCACTGCACCGTGTGGGGTGAGGCTGCCGGGGGCGACCACCTCCACACCCGGCAGCGCCCGCAGCATGGCGAGGCTGTCGTCCAGCATCTTCGCGTTCCACGGCTTCCACACGTTCCGATACGAGGGCACGAAGCCCAGCTTCACGGTGATGCCCATCCGGGACCGACCCTCCAAACGCGCGGCCTGTCGACGCCGAGGCATTCGCAGTCGAGGCACGCGGTCCCTTCCCGACAACTGCAGGTTAGCCTCCGCCCGGCTCTGGGAATAGTAGTTAGATAGGGGGTGAGTGACGATGAAGAGCATCCGAACTGCGGTCGTTCTGTTGGCACTCGCGTTCGTGGCGACCGGCGCCGCTTACGCCGAGAAGAGCCCGGCGGGGACCTACAAGTGCGTGAAGAGGTGGACCAACAACGGTCGGGAGCTGGCGATCCGCTTCACCCTGATCCTGCGCGACAACGGCGAGGCCCGTCTGGTAAGCGACCGCCAGGGCGACATTCCCATCAACCCGGATTCGCTCGAGCGGCACGGCCAGATCCTCGAGTTCATGCTGCCCAACGGTCGCGCGGTGCACTCCGGCCGGTGGCGCTGGGGCTTCAACTTCCTGGAAGTCAACCTGACCCGGCTCTCCGATGGACGGGCCGAGGTGGAGCGCGAGAGCCAGATGCTCGGCCGGTGGGACGGCCAGGACCTCGTCTTCTACGACTTCAACCGCCGGCTCTACGGCGAACGCTTCGATTTCCGCTTCCAGCGCGAGAGGAGCGGCGGGTTCGGCTGGCAGGAGGCCTTGATCGCCGGCGGAGTGCTCATCGCCTTGGGCGCGATTCTGAGCGGCGGGAGCGATGACAAGCCGAAGCCGACGGATGAGCCGGTCCGGGTTGAGCTCCAGGAGCAGTTGGACCGCTTCACCGAGGCCTGGTCACGAGGGGACATGGAGGCGGTCGCGGAGCAGATCCCCGAGGGGTTCGTCTTCTACGACGCCAACGGGACCGAGTACAAGCGCCCGGAGTTCCTCGACTCGGTGCAGCGGCGCGTGGACGTGGTGCAGGAGGCGAGCGTCACGGCGACGCTGTCGGAGCTCACCGTGAAGCCCGACGAGGCGATCGGAATCGTGAAGCTGAAGACCACCGGCAAGGTGGCGGACTGGTGGGGCGCGGCGCACGAGCTCGAGGTGCTGGAGACCGCGCGGATGTTCTGGGAGAAGCCCGACGCGGCCTGGGTTCTCCGCTCGGCGCGCTCGCTGCAGGTCGAGCAGAAGATCGACGGCAAGGTGGTCGCCGGGTTCAGCCCGTGGGAGTAGCACCGGGGTCGCGTCTTTGAGCTTCAGTCTTGACCGGCTTGTGCCGTGAGGCAGCGCAGGTCGCGGCGGGGTGCCTCCCGCGACCGCGCCACGGCGGCGCGGAGGAGCTCCAGCACCCGGGCGTGGTCCGCATCCTGCGCCGAGTAGACGCCGGGCGGGCAGTGTTTGCCGCTCGGCGTCTTGGCGTCGGCCAGCGGCGCCGTGAGGAACAGCGAGCGCGCGGGGTCATCGAGATCGACCCACTCCGGCCGGGCGAGCGCTTCGCCCTCGTGGCAGCTTGAGCAGCGGCGCTGGTGGAGGCCCGCGATCTCCGTCCAGAGCCCCTCGTCCGCGGGCAGCGAGTAACCCGCCGCCTCTGCCGGGCGCTTCACGATGAAGTCGTCGTGGTAGAGGGCGTTGGCGTCGATCCAGGTGTACAGCCGCTCCCGGTCCTCCCCGGAGAGCTGCACCCGCGCGGCGTGCGAGGTCTTGAGGACCTTCACGAGGCGGCTGGCATGAGAGCCCAGCTCGCGGACCTGCGTCACGCGGGAGGTCTCCCCCTTGCTCGACACCGCCAGCAGGCCCCGCGCGGGATCGATGAGCGTATCGTAGGCGCGGTTGTGCGCCGCGGTGAGGCCCGGGGAGAGATCCACGTCCCCGGCGGGCTTCAGCCCGGTGTGGCAGCGCAAGCAGTGCCGATTGAGGACGGGCTGTACGTCGCGCAGGAAGCTCAGGGCCCGCGTCCCCCAGGGCGGCGGGGTGGGCGTCGACGGCGGGCGGCGGAGCGCGAGGGCCGCCTGCACCGGCGCGGACGGGGCTTCGGGGCGGGTCTCATGGCAGCCCACACAGCTTCGCGTCTCCCCGGCCTGGAAGCTCACGTAGGTGCGCATTCGCCGGAGCTCCATGCCCTCGGCGTCCAGGGCCTGGAAATACAGCTCCGTATCAGCGGGCACGCGGAAGTAGGCCGACCCGTCCTCCTCGACGGGCACCGTCCCCAGGATGCGGATCGGCGTCCAGTTGACGCCGG
>VGFB01000678.1 GCA_016869015.1 Armatimonadota bacterium | reverse complement strand
CCGAGCGGGGTTTGGGGAAGGGCCCCAAGAGCCCATGAGTAACCCGGGCTAGCCGTTTGGCAGGCCGGTGAGGTGCAAGATGGCGTAGTGGGCGGGCGGTCCCCAGTGGCCGGCGCCGTCCCTGGCGCGCACGTGGAAGTACCAGAGGCCGCCATCGGTGCCTCGGAAGGTGGTCGTCGTTCCGACGCCCTCGCCAATCTCGTCCGGAACGGTCGCAGGGTCGTGGTCCAGGACATAGCTGTAGTCGGTGACGCCGGTGGCGTCGGCGGCCTTCCAGCGGAAACTCGGGGAGGACTTGCCGATGCGGGCGATCATGAAGTTGTCGAAGCGCGCGGCGGCGCCGACGGCATTGTCCATGTTCCCGCGGTCGCAGAAGACGACCTGCTGAGCCGACAGCGGGCCGTTCCGCTGCTGCTTGCGGAGGGCGGAAGCGAGGTCGATCGTGGCGTGATGCCAGCGGCCGTCGGCGATGGCGCCGGGGATCGCGTCGATCAGGTCGCCGCCCTTGTCGGTGAAGCCGATCGCCTGCCACGCACCGTCGACCAGCACGGTGAGGTCCAGGCGCGTCCCCGGGTCGAAACGGTAGTCGAAGCCAAGTATGGGGTACCGGTCGACGCTGAACTCCTCGCCCCACGCCGAGACGGCCATGGCGCCGCCGGCCTTGCCGTTGACCGCCTTCAGACAACGCCCGCCGTCCGGAGCGCCCCCGCCATCGAGACTCAGTTGTACTCCGCCCTCGTCGTCCTGCGGCTTCCAGGCCCCCAACCCGTCCTCAAAGGTGTCGGCGGCGAGCGTCAGGTGGCTGGTGGACTTCACCTGGGTGATCAGCGGCGGCTCATCGTCGCGGCTGTAGTCCATCGCCCAAGTGAAGGCGGGGGGTCGGGCAGCCTGATGTCCCACGAAGTCCGCCGCCCCGGTCAGCTCCACGCTGACCGTCTGGCCGTCCTCGAAGGCCACCGTCCGCGTGGGCGCCGAGCCGTCCCAGACGAGCTTGCCGGTGTCGGCGTTGTAGGTCAGATAACCGCTGCCCGTGTCGTACTCCTGCCCGTCGACCTTCAGCTTCAGACTCGACGGGTCGACGCCCGCAGGGCCCCGATCGGCGACATCGAACACGATCTGCGAGGTGGCCGTGCGCGCGTCGGGAGTGGGCTTGACCAGCGCGACGGTCGGGTCGTCCTTGTCGAGGAGGAGCCGCAGGTGCCCAGCGTCGCTCCAGTTCCCCACCCCGTCAACCGTGCGGACGTGGAAGTAGCACTCGCCATCGAGGTCCGGCTGCAGCGTGACCGAGTCCGCGTCCGTCATCTTCTGACGGCCCGGGTCCGTGTCGGGCGAGCGGTCCAGCGCGTAGGCCGCGCCCGCGATTCCGCTCGCATCGGTTGAGCTCCAGGACAGGCGCAGCCCGTCCGCCGCATCCGAGACGGGGATGATGTGGAAGTTATCGATGTGGTACGTCCGGCCCTCGGCATTGCCCATCCAGCCCCAGTCGGCCAGGATGAGATAGCGGACCGTGTAGTCGCTCGTCTGCGGATCGGCCCGGTGCAGCAGATCGAAGAGGTTCACCTCGGCATGGCGCCACTGGCCGTCGGTCTGCACGTCGGGGATGGCGCCGATCTCCGAGCGGATGTTGTCGGTGTCGGTGAAGCGGATGGAGCGCCACTTGCCGTTGATGTAGAGCCCGAAGTCGGCCCGCAGCCGGCCGGCGACATTGTAGTCGAAGCTCATCAGGCGGTACTTGCCCGCGTCGAAGGCGTCCTTGCGCGCATACACGCCGAAGCGTCCGCCCTGGCGGAAGTTGTAGAGCCGCAGCGAGTAGTCGCCGGACAGGGCCGTGGACGGATCGCGACAGACCAGGGCGCCTTCGGGGCCGCCGAAGGTCGACCACTGCGAGAGGCCCTCCTCGAAGTCGTCGCGGCAGAGGTAGTCGTCGGCGCTCGCGACGCGCGGCGTCGTGGGCGGCGTCTTGTCCCGTCGGCCGTCGTACTTCCACTGCCACGCGACGGGCTGGGCCAGGGCGTGGCCCAGTCGATCGGCGAGGGAGGTGAGCTGCACGTCGACGGTGGCGCCGGTCTTCAGCCCCGGACCGGCCCGGCCCAGGTCAAGGACGAGACGCTCCAGGCTGACATCGTAGCGCAGGGCCGGGTCGTCGCACGTGTAGTCCTTTTCCCCCACGCGCAGGGTCACGGAGGCCGGATCGATCCCGGAGCCGCCCGGGTCCGCCAGGCTGATCAGCATCACGCCCGCGCCGCTCGTCTCGCCGTTGTCGGGGGACCGCTCAACGACCTGCGGTGGCGCGTCATCGACCACCAGGCGGCGATGCACCGCGGCGCCCCAGGAACCGTCGGCCAACTTGGGCCGGAGGTGGGCGTAGTAGACTCCGGCCGCCCCCAGGCTGTCGGCGATCTCCGTCCCGCCGATCGGCTTCGGGTCTCGCGGCACGGTCAGGGGCTGGCCGTCGATCACGTAGCCGCAGTCGACGACCTCCGCATCGCCATGCTTCCGCCAGGTGAGGGTCACATCCCGAGGGCCCGCGCCGCCGAGGTAGAAGCTGTCCAGGAACAGCGTAGCCCCCGCGTGGTTCCCGCCGAAGCCGGCCTGGATGTAACCCTCCGTGTGGGTGTTCGCGAAGTAGAGGTCCTCGATCCAGAGCGGCTCGTCGGACTTGAAGAGACGATCGAGCGAGCCGACCAGATCGAGGCTTGCCGAGTGCCACTGTCCGTCGGCCTTCACGTCGGGCAAGCGACCGAGGACCTGCGCCTGCGGCCCGACGCCCTTCGGCGCGGTGAACACGAACTCGTAGATCCCCGCGTTCACGACGCAGTAGAGGTTGACGCGCACGTCCGGGTCGACCTTGTAGTCGAAGCCGACCCGGCCGTACTTGCGGGCATCCAGGCGGCTCGTGCGGAGCCGGGCGCCGAACTGCCCGCCGGAACCCTCGTTGATGAGCGCCAGGGCATGACCCTTGCCGTCCGAGCCCGGCGCGGTCAGCGTCAGGCGCGCACCGTTCGTGCCGCTGAAGCTGCGCCACTCCCCCATGTCCAGCTCAAAGTCGTTGTAGACCGCGGGATGGCTCTCGGAGGTCACGTCGATCAGCCGCGGTTCCAGAGCTTGCGTCACCGGCCTCCGCCGCAGCTGGTCTGCCGGCACGGGGTCGGCGGGCAGCTTCTCGTCCTGGTAATGCACCTTCACCCGGGACACGATGATCCCGTTGCGCAGCGTCCAGAGCGCGACATGCCCGCCCGGGAGCGGATCGGGGTCCTCGGCCTCCAGGACCAGCTTCTCGTCCTTGTAGAACTGCAGCCGATTGCCCGACAGTCGCGCCCTCAGCGCCCACCACTTCCGGTGGAAGTCGTAGGCGTCCTGAGGGTATGCGTCCTCAAAGATGGGGAAGAGGGCCGCGGCATCCCGCGTCTCCGCGAGGACCCGACCGCCCTTCATGATGCGGGAGACGCTGTTCAACTCCCCGCCCATGATGAAGCTGTAGCCGGAGTCGAGGTTCGCCCCGTCGGCGTGGAGCGTGAGGTTCATGTCGTTGGGGTTCTTGTAGCGGTTGTCGGCCCCCACGCCCATCTTCATGGCGGCGTAGACCTCGACGGTGATGTCGCCGAGGAACTGTCGCTTGTTCCAGG
>VGFB01000677.1 GCA_016869015.1 Armatimonadota bacterium | reverse complement strand
CGATCCCGCCTCCACACAATGCACCGTGCCGTTCGAGGCGAGCAGGAAGGCGCGATGGCCCAGCACGACGACCGGCTGGCGTGTCAGGGAGGGCAGCCTCTTCCTCCACACGGCCTCGCCCGTCTGCATCTTCAGGCATCGGACATCGCCGTTCTCAGCGGCTACGTAGGCCAGACCGCCCACCGCCGTCACCTGCGCGATCACGGGGCCATCGAAGGGCACCACCCAGCGGAGGCGTCCCGTGCTGAGGTCGAGGCCGAAGGCCTCGCCCTCGCAGGAGCCGCAGACGACCACGCCCTCGTCGAGGGCGGCTCCGCCCAGGATCGCCCCTCGGTCGGCGCGATCGACGGGAGGGTGGGTCCAGACCAGCGACCCGTCGGCAAGCGAGAGGCAGTAGAGTCGCCCGTCATCGGCACCCACCAGCACGCGGTCGCCGGCGAGCAGAGGCGTCGAGCGCACCGCAGCGGCCGCGTCGAAGCCCCAGACGGGCTGACCCGACTTCAGGTCCACGCACCGAACGTAGCCGTCGCTGGCCCCCAGGATAACCTGGTCACGGCCCACCGCCGGCGGGCCGTCGAACTGCCGGGCGCGGTCGAAGGGAGCGGGCCACAGCGGGGTGCCGGTGGCCGCGGAGCAGGCCGTCACGGAGCCGTACTCCCACGCGACGACCAGCGCTCCCTGCCCCAGGTCGATCCGGGGTAGTCCCCGCGCTTCGCCCTCCTCGACCCACGCCACGGCGCCCAGCTGCGGCCGGTGCTCGCGCCGCGACAGCAGGCCCACCCCCACCAACAGCAGCACCCCGAGCGCCACCAGCGGGGCCCGCCGCATTCGCATGCGCCGGCGCTGCAGCCGCCACTTCTCCCGGTAGTCGGCGTAGCCCGTGGTCATTCCGCCTGGGTCTGCCTGCCCGTCATCCGCTCGATGGTTTGGCCAACGCGCTCCCGCTGCGCCTCAATCGTCGCCGCGGACAGGGTGTACTCCGTGAAGCTGCGAGTCACCGGCGACACGTCCAGGAACTCCAGGGCGCGCCGGCGCTCCCGGGCCGGCCGTCCCTCGTCCTGGGAGCGCTCCGCGAGCGTCTGAAGCAGCCGCAGGTAGTCGTAGTCCTCGATGCCGTCGCGGATCGTCTCCCAGCGCAGCGAGTCGATCGGACCCTCCGGCCCGTAGTACAACAACGACCCATCGCCGTTGCCCCCCGGGTAGGTCAACGGATCGCGCCACGGGTCCTTCTCCCAGTAGTTGGTCGCCCAGTAGAGAAAGCCCGTGATCTCCTCGGCGTAGCACTGCCAGAACACCACGCGCGGGTCGGTCCCCGGGAAGTCGATCCCCCACATGTTCGCGTGCGGTTTCTGCGCGGAGATGCAGACATACTCCCAGATCTCATCGCCGGCCCGGCGCCGGGTCTCCAGGTACTCCGGCTCGAAGCAGTCGCTGTGCGGCACCCAGATATCCACATGCCCTTCGAGGGCCCGATACAGCGGGTTCCCGGGGCGGATCGGCCGGCTGGCGCCGTAGCCGAAGGTCAGCAGGCGTTTGAGCTTCGGCGCCGCCCGGCGCACGTGATCGAAGGCCTGCTTCACGTCGGGGAAGGCATCCTGGCCCGGCTCATCGATGGTATAGACGTACGCCAGGTCGAGCCAACCCTTGGCTTCGAGGTGGTCCTGCGTCTGCCGCAGGATCTCGGCGGAGACGGCCAGCGCCCGCGGGTCGATCGCGTTCACCGTTCCCCAGCCGCCCGGCACGCGCGCCCAGGGCACGTTGAAGGCGTTCAGACCGTGGTCGAGGTAGAACTCGATCTCGCGGTCGAAGCCCGTCCAGTCGATCGCCACCTGCCCGTCTGCCGCTACCCGGATCTCCGGCGCCGCGATGTCCATGTCGCTGCAGCGGTGTTCGAGGCTGTTGAGCCGGTAGGCGCGCAGGAGCCGCGCGCGGTCCTCGTAGGCGCCGCCGGCCTCGAAGCTCGGGTCCTCCACCACGTTGGCCGCCGCCTGGCCGACCGGAGCCAGCGACAGGTCGTCAAAGAAGGCGCTCCCAACGCCGAAGTTGCATAGGTAGACGCGCGCTTCCGTCTGGTCGGCCGCGCTGAAGGTAAGCTGCGCGGGCGTCCACTCGGCGGCGGCCGGCAGCGCCCGATGAACGCCGTGGGTGTGCACGTTGAGCTGGGCGAGGCCGTCGGCCAGGCCCTCCGTGCGGTACCAGACGCTCAGAGCGTACTCCGTGTTCGGCTGCACGGGGAAGACGCGATGGTAACAGGCGCGTGGGACCTCGTTGGCGCCCGGTGTTGCCACCTCGCCCTCAATGCACACGGCTCGCCGGCCCGAGCGCGGGCGCTGGGTGTCGAAACGGGGATGGAAGACCCCCGTCCCGAAGTAGTCCGGGCGCCCCTCGACGTCGGCCCCGGTCCAGACGCCGTACTCCCACCCGACGGGCACACCCTCCGCCGGGGGGAGGTCGTGGTGCCGCCACAGGTAGCTCGGGATCAGCCGGAAGCAGGTGCGTAGCGCGGAGGCTCGCGGCAACTCAAAGCCCCACACCGTCACCCGCAGCGGCAGCTCCACGGGCGGCGCGTTCCCGGGGCTCACCACCACCCGCCCCCGGTACTCGCCGGGCGCCTGTCCGGGCGGCGCGTGGAGGGTGAGCAGCCAGGCGGCCGTGGAGTCGCGCGAGACGCTCACCGGCTCGTTCGGCAGCAGGGGGTCGGGGTACAGGCCCGGCTCCGCTCCCGACCGCGCCGAGGGCTCCGAGACCCGGACGGCGCCGATGCGCCGCACGCTGACCCCCTCGGTGAGGAGCTTGCCGGCGTCCCGGCCCGGCGTCTGCGTGGCCTCCACGTGCACCGACACGTCCTCCAGGTCGCCTTCGATGGGCGCCACCACCAGCTGCACCGACTCGTACTCGTTCGCGGCCAATCGCAGGCCCAGCTCGCGGGCCGGCTCACCGGCATACGGCCGGTCGGGGCGAATCCGTGCCATCGAGCTCTCGGCGCAGACGGCGTAGGCGGTCGGAAGCCCGCGTTGCCTGAGGGCAAGGCTCATTCCCACGCGCGGCGCCGCGGCCTGCAGCGCGCCCAGCGCCTCCCGGCCCTCGGCCAGGGCCGCCTCGGCGTGCTGCAGGTCCTCCACCGTGGCGTGGAGGGACCGGGCCGGCGCCGCCGCCCGATCGAAAGCCTCACGGGCCGCCTCCCCATGTCTCAGGGCTACACGTGCCGCCGACAGGGGCAGCGCCCCGCGGGCCTGCTCGAGCCGCGGCCGCAGCTCCGCCTGCGCCCGCCGCAGCTCCGCCAGCACCCCCTCCCGCGCGTAGCGGGCGATGTCGAGGTCCAGGTCCGTCAGCCACCCGAAGCGTTCCGGCTCGTGGAAGCCCTGCTGGGTGGGCGCCCACGAGCTCAGCTCGGTGTGCGGGCGCTCCTCCCGGCAGAGGTTGACTCGCCAGCGGCTCCCGGCGGAGGCCGTGATCCCCAGGTCGGCCAGCGGCACCGCCACCTCCGCCGTCCAGCCGCCGGGGGTCAACCACGCCGCAGCGACGGCGCCGCTGTTCCAGCGCTCGTCGCGTCCACGCTCGTCGCGCAGCACTCCGGCCGCGTTGATGATGAAGTGCATGTAGGGCATGGGATCGGGGCCGGGCGCA
>VGFB01000676.1 GCA_016869015.1 Armatimonadota bacterium | reverse complement strand
CTCGTCCCGAGCCCTCACGCGCCAGTGGTACTCCTGGTTGGGGTTGAGCAGGCCCGCCTGAGGCAGCGTGTAGCGGGCGGCGCCGCGGTCGGGGGTTCGCGCGATCAGCCGGTCGAAGTTGGGCGACAGGACCCACCGCATGTCGGGCCGACTGCTGAGCTGGAACTGGTAGTCGGCGATGGCGTCCCCGTCCGGATCGAGGGCGGGCCGCCACTCGAAGGCGAAGTCCGTGCCCTCGCTCTCACCGCCGTCGGCCGGGTACACGGCGGCCGACGGGGGGCCCGGTGGCCGGGACTCCGAGCGCTCCACCCAGGAGTGCGTGATCCGCACGCGCCGTGGACCGGGCGATTCGTCCGAGTAGGTCACCCGGTTCGCGCCCAAAGTCAGCGCGGGCAGTGAGAGGGGCGCCATCTGCACGTCGTTCTCCATCCGAAGCGCGTCGAGACCGGCGTCCGCGGCTGCGTGAGCCGCCTCCATCACAACCCGCAGGAGGTAGCGGTAGCGGGCCGGCCCCTCGGGTGGGAAGTGCGGGTCCAGGTCAAGGGTCTCGTCGAAAGCGCCGGTCTCCCCCACCTCACCCACCGGGACCCAGTCGTCTCCGTCGAAGGACAGACTCACGGACAAGCGGTCCTCCGCGGACCCGCGATGGCCGCGCAGGGCGATCCGGCCGCCGACGATCACATACGGCGTGTTCATCTCAACGACGAACGACGCAGGCTGCCTCGCCTCAGCGGGGTGAAGCAGCGGACTGCGGCTGGTGAAGGTAGCGAGGTTCTCACGGCCGACCAGACCGTCGAGGAATGGACGACGGATGAGCTTGGGCTCATAGCGCCAGTACCCGTTGCAGTGGCGAGCCCAGGCCGTCTCCCCCCAGCCCGTGAGCAGAGTCTTGCCCTCCCAGAGACCGTGAGCTTTGCCGCGGTGGTCCCAGCGCCATTCGAGGCTCTCGCCGGGGCGGAGGGTGAAGCGCATTCCGTGCCCAAGGTGGGATTGCCAGTCGCCCGAGCGGTCCTCGCCCTCGTAGACGCACAACGAGGCGGAGAACTCATCGGTCTGGCGGCTCTCGCCCGCGAGAATGCCGTAGGTGTGCGTGCGCTTCATGAGGTCGTGGTCACGGACGACGTCGGCTTCCTGGGCGATGGTCTCATTGTCGCGGAGCAGACAGATGATGTTCTCGTCGCCGTCCAGCAGGTGCCAGCCCCCGTCGTAGAAGACCTCGGTGGTACAGTGGCCCTGAGGCCGACCCCGACGGGTCCGCAGGCCGGCAGCGCGCCACAGGTCGGCGACGACCTGCGCGTCATCCCCGCAGAGCGTGTACCCGTAGATGTTGAGGACCTTCACGGGGTCGAGGCACTCGTCGTCGCCGGTGGTGGCATGGAATCGGTGATGCCGATGTAACTCCCAGATGGCGCGGGCTCGTTCGGAGTCGGAGGCGTCAGGCGGGAGCTCGCTGAGGGCTTCCGCGACGATCTCCTCCACGGTGTGCCACGGGCCGCGGCCGTTGACCCGCAGCCGGGGGTTGACGACCGGCGTCTCGCCCACGTTCTCGAGCCGGACGAACGCGTTTGGCTCGAAGACCTGGTCCCACGCCGCATAGCCGACGGGGTCGCGGGTGCTCGGCCCGTCCATCGAGCCGCCCATCGTGACGGCATACTCGTGGGTGGAGGCGCCGACGGTCTCGACGTGCTCGCGGGCGATGTCCGCGGCTGGGGCATGCGCGGCGATCAGCAGCGCGACCACTGCGGCGGGGAGGGTCACGGACTCACCTCTCTACGCGTGGGCCCTGGTTCGCCCTGGACGCGCAGGAGGCCTGCGGGCACCGGGAAGACGTCCACGAACGCGGGGTCGCTCGGCTCATACCCATCGACCCGTGCACATGCACGCGCCACGCCGCGCGGGCACGTGGAACCTCTTGGCCGGGGATGTCAGCGGAGTTGGTCGCGCCTATCCCCCGGGCATCTTCTGCATGCCTTCGGAGCCCGGCGCACACCTCGCATCGGGCCCAAGCCGGGGGAGTGCGCCGAGGTAGCGCGACAGACGGCCGACGAACCTCCGCCCGCTAGTTGCCGCCCCCAGACCCGCCGGCCAGCGGAGTCGGCCCCTGTTGCACCTGGCCGCCGGTCGGGGCACCGCCTGGCTGGCCGCCGGGGCTCTCCGTTGCCTTGTACTCCCCGCCTTTCGGCTTGCCCGTGTGGGTCACCGTGTAGAGGACCGCTCCGATGGCCAACACAATGACAACAACAAGTACGACCACAACCAAAGGACGTTTCATCCCGGCCCTCCCTGCCCGTCCGGCAGTCTGGCGCTGTGCACGATGTTCCGCGGCTACTGCACTATGGGGCGGAGGAGCCACGGGCAGTACCCATCGGACCAGAAGTTGGTGGGTGCCCCGGAGGAGTTCACCGCGAGGAACATGGAAGTGTCCCAGTGACCCGGCTCCTTGACCCACTTGGCGTGGCCGTCACAATAGGCGAGCAGATGCCCCCCATTGTGGAGTTGGCAGTTCCCGCGAACTCCCAGGCTGGCCATCGTCACGCCGTAGCGATAGGGCAACCCGCCGGCCGTGATGAACGCCTGTTCATCCGCATAGCCGAGCCAGGCCTCGCTGCCCTCCTCAACGACCATGACGCACTTGGCCGGTGCCACGATTGCCGCATCACTGCAGTTGCCGAGCACCCCATTGAACGAATAGCTGATGGCTACAGTCGAGGTGGTCGGAAAGACCGTCCTCTCGGTTGAGGTGGGACAGCGTAGAAGCTGGGTGTTCTTGATGTACGGCTGCGTCGCGTTTGGCCAGTGCCATGAGTAAGGGTAGCCGACGGCAAACCACCCATACACGCCGGCACTTCCGATGACATTGGGCAACATCTCGTCGTAGTCCTGCTTGTACATGATGAAGCCAAGGGCCAACTGCTTCATGTTCGAGGTACAACTCGACTGCCTGGCCTTCTCCCGGGCCCTGGCGAACACGGGGAACAGAATGGCCGCCAGGATGGCGATGATCGCGATCACGACCAGCAGTTCGATCAGCGTAAAGCCACGTCGGTTCATGGTGCTACCCGCCCTTCGTTTGGTTGGGTGAGATCGTACCCTCCGACGCACATGGTCGCCCTGTTGTTTCGCCACTTGGCGGTCGGAGTCCTTCTGGAGAACACGCCGCTTCCGGTTTTTTCTCCGCGATCCGCATCCAGAAGGCCGACGCCCTCCGCACGGGGAAGGCGGCACCCGAAGAGAGCACCAGACCGCCCCCGGGAGGGACCGTTGTGAGCAAGATCGGCATCGGCGTGCTCAGCTATGCGCATGGACATGTCAACTCGTACTCGGCGGAGATCCGGGGCTTCGAGGATGCGGAGCTGATCTCCGTGTGGGACGACAACCTGGAGCGCGGCAAGGCGAACGCCGACAACTTCGGCGCCGCTTTCAAGCCGCACCTCGAGGACGTGCTGGATGACCCGGCCATCCAGCTGGTCATGATTGCCAGCGAGACGAACAAGCACGCCGACCTCGCCGTCGCCGCCTGCGCGGCCGGGAAGGACGTCATCGTGCAGAAGCCGATGGCCCTCAGCCTCGCGGACTGCGACCGGATCATCGACGCGGTGGACCGCAACGGGGTGTGGTTCTCGATGGCC
>VGFB01000675.1 GCA_016869015.1 Armatimonadota bacterium | reverse complement strand
CCCCCCGACTGGATGATGAGGATGCGCCGGCGCGGCAACTGCAGCGCCGCGCCGCCCCTTCGGGCCGCGGCCGGGGCCCGGCGCCGCAGATCGTGCGCCACCGCCTGCAACGCCCAGAGCAGGCCGCCCCCGCTGCCGATCCTGGGCCCGGGGGGATCGGCCACCGCGAGGTAGCGCGTGGGGGAGAGGGGGAGATGGCCGCCCTCCCGGCGCGACTGGAGCTCCCACCGGTACAGTGCTGCTTGCTGCGGGGTCGAGGCCGTCACCACACAGTAGTCCCACACCGGCGCGCCGTCCAGCCGCTTCCCGGTCCAGGCGCGATTGCGCGTCACGGTTTCGGCCAGCGCTTCCCAGTCGCTCACGAGGGTGCCTTCGGACGGACCACGCTCATGCGTCGTGCAGCAGGGCGGACTTGACGGTGTTCGCTACCCGTCGAACCTCCGAGGCCCTCATCCCCGGGTATATCGGCAGCGAGACGGCCGCCTCGTGGGCCCGCTCGGCCACCGGGAAGGCCCCCGGTCGGGCTCGGCAGCGTGCGGCATAGTAGGGGTGGTAGTGCAGCGGGATGAAGTGCACGCTGGCCCCGATGCCTCGGTCGGCGAGCGCCTGAATGACCCGATCGCGCAGCCCGGCGCCCTGACGGTCTCGAGCGCGAATGACGAACAGATGCCACGCGTGACGCACCTCCGGACGCTCGGCCGGAAGCTGCAGCTCCTCCACGCCCGCGAAGCACTCCCGATAGAGCGCCGCGATCTCACTCCGACGCGTCCGCAACCGCTCCTGCCGACGCAGCTGCGCGCAGCCCAAAGCCGCCTGCACATCCGTCAGGTTGTACTTGTAGCCCAGGACCTTCACCTCATACCGCCAGCCCATGGCGTTGCCGTAGCGCTTCCACGCATCCCGATTCATCCCGTGGAGGCGCAGAACTCGCAGGGCCTCCGCCCACTCCTCCGAATCCGTCGTGACCATGCCGCCCTCGCCGGTGGCCAGCGGCTTGGTGACGTAGAAGCTGAACGACGTGGAGTCGGCCAGCGTCCCGACGGGCACCCCCCGGTAGTGCGCGCTCAGGGAGTGGGCCGCGTCCGCCAGGACGTGCAGCTTGTGGCGACCGGCCAGCGCCCGGATCGCGTCGTAGTCGCAGGGATGGCCCGCAAAGTCGACGGGGACGATCGCGCGCGTCCGCTCCGTGATCTTCGCCGCAACGGCCTTCGGCGAGAGGTTCAGGGTGTCGTCCTCGACATCAACCAGAACGGGTCGCGCGCCGCTGTACTCGATGGCCTCCGCCGTCGCGCAGAACGTGTTCACCGTCGTGATCACTTCATCGCCCTTGCCCACTCCGGCCACCAGCAGCGCCAGGTGCATCGCCGCAGTGCAGGAGTTCACCGCGATGGCGTGCTCGGCGTGGACGTACTGAGCGAACGCGCGCTCGAACTCCTCGGTCTTGGGGCCCATCGTCAGCCACCCGGAGCGTATTACCGCCTCCACCGCCTTGATCTCCGCGGAGCCGATGTACGGCCGGTGGAAGGGGATCGGGTTGGCGTCAGGCTTGGCTCGGGTCCGAGGTGTCGTCTTGCGCGGTTGCCGCTTGCCGGAGGGCGTTCGGTTCAAGTGTCTCCCCATCGGTGTCTTGGTGTTGGGTGCGTGTGCTGGTCAGGGCCGTCGCCCCGTGGGGTTCACCGCCCGCGGGCCCGGTTCAGTACGGTCCCCAGGAAGAGCCGCGAGGTCTCCTCCAACAGCGCCGCGGCTCGGGCAACCCCCGGTCGGGGGCTCCGATCGGCATCGACCACCAGCAGCGTGCCGTCCGCCAGCGGCGCCAGGGCACGGATGTCGGCCTCCCGCTGCGCGGCGGGGGCGTCCACGATCAGCACATCAGCCCGCTGACGGAGGCTCTGCATGAGCTCCTGCAGGCGCTGCGACTCGATCAGCCGAGCCGGATGCTGCGTCGGCGGCCCGGCTACGACCGCGGCCACGCCCTCGCGCCCGGCATCCTGGATGACCTCCTCCGGCCCGCTACCGCCCTCCAGACAGGTCGTGAGCCCAACGTCGGAGGCGAGCCCGAGACGCTCGGCCAGGTCCGGGGCGTGCAGGTCAGCCTCCACGATGACGGCCCGCCGGCCCGCCGCACCATAGGCCGCCGCCAGGTTGCAGGCAACCTTGGTCTTCCCTTCGCCGCCGAGCCAGCTGGTGACCAGCAGCGTGCTGGGGCCGTCCGCCGGCAGAGCCGCCTGGATCGCCGCTCGCAGGCTCCGGAAGGCCTCCTCCGTCGCGTCTCCGTTGTTGCGCCCGATCAGCCCCCGACCGTTTCGGGGATCCGCGGGGATCTCGGCGAACACCGGCCGTCGGCCGATCAGTTCCTCCAGCTCCGACCGCGACTTCACTGCGTTAGCTACGAGGTCCGCCAGGAGCGCCAGGAGGAAAACGCCGATCGTCCCCAGGAACGCGCCCACGATGAGAACCTGGGCCTTGCGCGGCTTCAGCGGGGCCGTCGGCGGCACGGCCGGGTCGAGGATCTGGACGCTCGTGTCCTCCATGATCTGGGACAGCGTCAGTGCCTGCTCGCGCTCAACGAGAGCCAGATAGCTCCTCTCGGCGACCTCCAGCTCCTGCTGCAGGCCGGCAATCCGACGCTGCTTCTCCGGGAAGGCGCTCAGCTTGGCCTGGCTCGCGGCGACTCTTCCCGCCAGCGCATCCAGACGGACCTCATCCCCGGCCACCTGCACCTGCTTCTGCGCGAGCTGCTTCATCAGGTCGGCCGCCATGGGGTTTGTGTCCGTCGTCTCGGAGGTCACGGGTTCGCTGAGCTCCTCCTCGACCCGCCGTTTCATCTCCTCGATGCGCGCGTCAATGGCCGCGACGTCCGGGTGGGCCTCGGTCACGGTCTCCAGCAGGGCTGCCCGATCCGCTTCCAGGGAGACCAGACGGTCCCTGAAGGTCGCGAGCGCGGGGTTTGGCGAGGAGACTCTCCGCGACGAGACACTGGTTCCCTCCTGCTTGCGGAGGGCGGCCTGCAGGTCGGTGATGGCGGTTCGGTCCCCCTCGAGGGAGCCGCGGAGCGCCTCGTACAGGTCGGTCAGCTTGTCGGCCTGGGCGACCGCCGACGTGAGAGCCGCGCCCACGTCGGCCACGCCCTCTTCGCTCATCAACTCCACCAGCTCCGAGCGCTTCTCGGCGAGCTTGGGGCTCAACTCCTCGACCATCCGGCGTACCGAGTCAGCATCCCTCTTGGTGCCCGCGGACACCTCGATCTGCGTGTACCAGATGTACTCCTGCGCCAACGCGTTGGCGAAGTCCGCCGCGAGATCCGCACTGGGCGACTGGCACCGCAGGGCGAGGATGTCCGTGTTGCGGATGTTCGACGACAGCACGGCGAGGCAGTTGTCGACACACGCTTGCTCGACGATCGGCAGGTTCTGCTCCATCGCCTGGCGGAGGCGCGCCACGTCTCCCTTGGGCAGCCTGCTGTTGACGAGTGCCTGGGCTGTGTCGACGCCGGGAGGCCACGCCCCGGGGAGCATGGGCAACGTGCAGGCGGCGAGGTACTTCACCGCGTCAACCGGGGTCAGAATCCCGCACAACCGGGAGACGTCCGGCGTGAGGGTCTTCCGGACCGACGGCGAGACCAGCGCCCCG
>VGFB01000674.1 GCA_016869015.1 Armatimonadota bacterium | reverse complement strand
ACGATGGGGGTCGCAGGCGACGATGATGGCGCCGCGGGGCGGCTCTCGGGCAGCGGCGCCGGCAGCGGCAGGACCGGCGGCTGCACGGTGACCCTGGCAGCGCGGAGCAGCGGGGCGGGGAAGGTGCGTGGTGCGACGATGAACGGCCGGCTGCCGATCTGAGCGGCGAACTCCTCCGCCCGGGCCAGATCCCCCAGCAGGTCGAGGTCGTACACGCGGAAGAGCGCCGCGCCCCAGGGGATGATGCTGTCGGGGGAGCAGACGAACTCCAGCACCCCCGGCTCCGTGGCGGTGACCACGTGCGTCCGGGTGGACGCGCGCAACTCCGCCACCAACCCGGCCAGGTCCGACGTCGTCCAGCCAAAGCGGATCACGGCCGGGGGCGTCGGGAGCAGCCGCTCAACGGCGGCGGGCTGAGGAGGCGGGACGTGCGGCTCGCGATGGTCGGGCTGCGCGGCCCACCCGGTTGCCGGGAGGACCGCCAGCAGGATTGGAGTCACCCAGTTCGGCATGAAGGCACCCAGCGGTCGACTGACACCCTCTTCTCAAACGCAATTCGCGGGTCGGAGGTTCACCACCTGCCTCACGCCGCCACGTTACGGCGGTGTTTCCGACCCATGGACCCGCGCCGGCTGTGGTATGACCTCTCCGACGGGGGCGCTGAGCGGGCTCGTCTGCTTGAAGGAGCTGATGGATGTCCCAGGGATGTCGGGCGCGTCAGGGCGGGTTCGCCCTGATCGAGGTCCTCATCGTGATCCTCGTGATCGCGGTGCTGGCCGCGATCGTGATTCCGCGCATCTGGCCCACCGTGCGGGAGGCTCGTGAGAGCGAGCTGCGGGCGGACCTGCATGGGCTCCGCAACGCCGCCGCCCTCTTCATGGCCCACTGCAGCGACTGGCCCGCCCAGCTGGAGGACCTGCTGGCCACAGATCCGACGGGCCTGGTCGGAGCCAGCGGCCGGCCAATCCCCCCGGAGTGCTTCCAGGGCCCCTACTTCATCTCCAGCCCCGACGGGCAGCTACCCATCGATCCGTTCACCGGGGCGCGCGACTGGGACTACGATCCCTCCACCGGTGCCATCCACTCCTCTTCGACCCTGACGGCGACCGACGGAACGCTCTACAACTCCTGGTAGGCGCGGTTGGGCTCAGGCGTCTCCCTGCCCGGTCAGCCCCAGATCGATGCCGGCCGTCCGCTCGGCCTGCGAGGGCACGATGTACAGCGGCCGCAGGCGGAAGGCCGCGGCCGGATCCGCCCCGGAGAGCTGCCTTCGCGCGAGGTCGGCCAGCGCCGCCGCGTCCGGTTCGCACAGGGCCGGCGCCGCGAACCGGGCGCGAGAGCCGAGGGCCGACTCCAGAGCGTCCCGATGCGTCAGCGCGCCGCCACCCACGAGCCACAGCGGCCCTTCCGTCTCCGACAGCCGTCCGACCGCCTCCGCGGGCTCCACTGCAACCGGCGCCACCCGCTCCGGGAGCCCGGCGTCGCCCCCTGCGAAGTAGACGGCCAGGTAGAGGGCCGTGTTCCACGCGGGGAGCAGAACCGCCACCGACGCCCCAGCCTCGTCGGCGAAGGGCCACGCCACCACCTCGGTCGTGGGGACGCCGACGAGGGGGATGCCGAACCGATGGGCGAAGGCCTTGGCCGTCACAACGCCGATGCGAAGGCTGGTGAAGGAACCCGGGCCGCGGGAGACAGCGATGGCGTCCGGGCGCCGAGCCTCGCCGAGGTGCTCCAGGACTGAACCGATCTCGGCCGCCAGGCGCTCGCAGAGCGACGCGCGACTGGCGAAGGCACGCGAGGCCAGCACGGTCTCCTCGTCGCGAAGCGCAATCGATGCCGTCTCACCCGAAGTCTCGATCCCGAGCACGATCATCCGTCGGTGTCTCCGTCCGTCGCCAACCGCTCGCCGAGGACTGCGACGATCTCTGCCGGGCGGGCGCCTCGGCCGGTCAGCTCGATGGTCCGCCGGTCACCCCCGGCGTCGCCCAGAGCCGCGTCGATCCGTTCCTCGGGGAGCGCCGCGTCAACCCTCTCGGCCCACTCCACCGCGGCGACGCTCTCCGCCGTCTGCTCCTGCAGCCCCAGGTCCCAGAACTCTTCGGGCGTCTCCAGGCGGTACGCATCGACGTGCAGCAGGCCCACAGGGCCGGGGTAGTGCTTCGCGAGCACGAAGGAGGGGCTGGAGACCACCTGCCGAAGGCCTAGACCCTCCGCCAGCCCCTGCACGAAGCAGGTCTTGCCCGCCCCCAGCGGCCCGGAGAGTGCCAACAGGTCCCCGGCACGCAGGAGCCGGGCGAGCCGGGCGGCAATCCGACGGGTCATGTTGGGGGAGGTCGAAGTGATGCGCATTGGGGCTGTCGGGACGGGAGTCCCGACCTACGAGCTCCGCGGGAGGGATGACGACCGGCACCTCCGCGGGTTCGTCCGTCGCCGGGGGAGGACCTGCCTGGCCGGCCGGTCACCTCACGAGCTGGGCGCAACCGCGGGCGCGAGCGATGAGGATGCCGTTGTTGTAGCTCCAGACGGCGACGTGCCCGCCCGCCAGTGGTTGGGGGTCCGTCCACTGGAGCACCCACCGGCCGTCGACGGCCATGAACAGCTCGGGTCCGAGCTTCACGGCCTTCACGTGGAACCAGTGCCGGTGGAAGTCCATGTTGCCGGTGTTGGGGCTAAAGAAGCGCATGGCGCTGGTCTCGGCCACGACGGTGTTGCCCCGGAGGATCTTCGTCTTCGTGTTGTTATCGCCGGCGAAGACGAAGCTGTAGCCGGAACACAGGTTCTGCCCATCGCCGGCGATCGTGCAGTTGATGTCGCTGGGATGCGTGTAGCCGCCTCGCTGGGGGGTCGCGTCCATCTCCAGCCCGGCCCAGAACTCGAAGGTCTGGTCGCCCCAGAACTGGCGCTTGCTCCAGAGCAGGGGAGACTTGTGTTTGGAGCCGCCGTACCACGCCCAGCCGGGGAAGCACGACCAGCGGTCCGTGACCTGCCAGACGCCGAGGGTAGGACGCCAATCGGTCGGCGCGCCGGAGAAGGTGTACTCCCGCATGTGCGTCGAGTATGTCTCGACACGGTTGAGGTCGACCTTCGCGCCCTCGGCGGCCAGGTCGATCCCGCTGTTGTCCAGCCACGTGGCATCATCGGCGGCCAGGACAGGATCTCCATCGAGCCATGCCCGTAGCGACGACCCGACCTTGTCCACGCGCAGGGTATGCTCGGCGGCGGCGGTGACCTGCCGCTCCCCCAGGACCAGCCCGCCGCGCCGGCCGGTCACGGCGGCCGGGCCCCCGGCGGCGTTGCGGTACTCCACCTCGGTCACCGGCGGCGGCAGCGGAGCGCCGGTGGCGGAGGCTTCCTCCAGAGCCGCTCCCGCCATGCGCAGGGCCACGCGAGAGGGCCCGCCGGGCAGCTGCCGGAAGGGGATGCGTACCGAGAGGTCACCGAACAACGGCAGCCGGAAGAGGTACGCGCCGGTCTGCGGGTCGCGGGGCCAGTCGCTGGCCGGTCTGGCCCAGTCGGCCATGGTATCTTCCTTGGCGAACTGAGCGGTGATCTCCGTGGGGCGATGGGGGTCCGACAGGGAGCGCACCGTGACGTTGCTGAAGGTGACGCCGTGCCCGCCCTCCGCGCGGAGA
>VGFB01000673.1 GCA_016869015.1 Armatimonadota bacterium | reverse complement strand
TGGGTCGATCGGTCGTGTCCCGTGTCAGTATGGATGGAGGTCGGACGGGCGCGCAGACGGCAGCGGCGACAGCGCGGCTCCGGCGAGCCGCAGGCACGGACAACGTCGGCGACGACGGCCACGCCGGGGCCACCACGAGCCAAACCAGCCCGCGAGACGCGCGCGCTCCCAGGTACGGGCAACGACCGCGGCTCGTGTGTTTCCCTGTGAACGACTAGCCGTCGGCAGCTACGATGCGGTTGGCGTCGCCGTAGTTGAGCGTCGCGTGCGCGTCCACATACGCAGCCACCGCCTCGGCCAGCGTGCCGGTCGCGCCGGGCCGGATCGAGTCCTTGGTGAAGCAGGGCACGGTGAAGTACCCCGACCCGCCCTTGGCCAGATCCTCGGGCATCGCGACCCGGTACTCAACGGCGCCCTGGACCGGCTGCCCGCCGATGCGCAGGTCGGTGACCCGTGTACCCGAAGCGGCGTTCGGGTTGTAGGTAACCTTCAGCCCGGACACCTGCAGGAAGTGTGCGCTCTCCGCGGGCAGGCGCGACAGCGCCCGCTCCAGCGCGGCCTTCAGGCAGTCGCCCGTGATCGCGGAGACCACCCACGGTCGGCCGGGGTTAATGAGCAGTCCGGACACGTCGCCCCCGGTCACCTTCCCGGCCGGAATCGTCCCCGGCTTGAACTGGGTCGCGTTCACCAGCGCCGCCTGGGCCGATCCCGCTTCCCGCAGGGCATCGGCCACCAGGTCGCCCAGCGACACCTCCCGCAGCAAGACCCCCTCGGTCGTCAGCGGGTCCGTGGTCCGCGCCGCCTGCGCCGCGCCGCCGAGCCACAGCAGCGCCGCCAGCCCCCCGGCAATCCATGAGATGCTTCGACGCATGTCACTCACCCTCTCGTCCGGCGCTCGACTGCAGGTACGCCTGGATCAGCTCGTCGAGGTTGCCGTTCAGAACCCCCATGGCGTCACCGATCTCGACATCGGTCCGATGGTCCTTGACCATCATGTAGGGTTGCAGGACGTAGGAGCGGATCTGGTTCCCCCACTCGATATTGCCCTGGTCGCCCCGCAGCGCGTTGATCTCATCTTTGCGTTTCTGGCGCTCCAGCTCATAGAGCTTCGCGCGCAGAATGCTCATTGCCGTCCGGCGGTTCGAGTGCTGGCTGCGCTCGTTCTGGCAGGAGACGATGATCCCGGTCGGCAGATGCGTGATGCGGACCGCCGAGTCCGTCTTGTTGACGTGCTGCCCCCCGGCGCCGCTCGAGCGGAACGTGTCCACCCGCAGGTCGTCGGGCCGGATGTCGACCTCGATGCTGTCGTCGATCTCCGGCACCACATCGACCGCGGCAAAGCTCGTATGCCGGCGCTTGTTGGCGTCGAACGGCGAGATGCGGACCAACCGGTGCACGCCGACCTCGGCCTTCAGGTAGCCGTAGGCATACGCCCCGATGACGTGGGCGGTGACGTTGCGGAAACCGGCGCCCTCGCCCGGCACCGAGTCGACGACATCGAACTTCAGCCGCCGCCCCTCGGCCCACATCGAGTACATCCGCAGCAGCATCTCCGCCCAGTCGCAGGCCTCCGTGCCTCCGGCTCCGGCGTTCACCGAGAGGATCGCGTTGCTGCGGTCGTGCTCCCCCCCCAGGACCGTGGCCATCTCCAACTGCCCGAGAGTCGCGCGAGCCGCCTGCAGGCCCTCCTGGATCTCCCCCTCGACCGAGTCGTCGTCCTCCTCGATCCCCATCTCGATGAGCGTCTGCAGGTCTTCGACCTCGCGCGTCAGCCGATCCCAGGGCTCCACGAACTCCCGCAGCTGGCTGATGCGCTGCATGTGCTTCTGGGCGGTTTCGGGGTCGTCCCAGAAACCCTCCCCCTCGATCGTCTTCTCGCAATCGGCCAGCTGCTGCGACTTGCCGGCGACGTCAAAGACGATCCCTCACCTTCGTCACGGCCTCGTGCAGCTCATCGCTCTCCCGTTTCAGGTCAAGCAACACGACGATCTCCCCCCTCAAGGTGCGACGCGAGTGTCGTCTACTACTATAGAGCGTTGGCGGGCCTGCAGGGTTCTCCCCAGCGCACCGGGATTCCCATCACTGGAAGCGAACAAGGCGCCCCTCCGCCGTCCGCGCGGACCCCGGGGGAGCGCCTTGGCCAACCTCGATGCGCCGACGTCACTTCCCTGGGCCGACCTGCGGCACGTCCGGCGCGGCGGCCGTCTCCACCGGGGCAGCGGCCGCCTGTGCCGGGAACCGGCAGCCCGGCCAGACCCGGGGGAGGCCCTCCGCGACGCGCGCAGCCCACGCGGCCGCGAGCTGCTTGGTGCAGATGCCGCCGCCGGCGGCTTCCGCGTCGCGCTCGTAGACCGTGATGAGTTTGATGCCGTTCACGAAGATCGTCGGCTTGCCGCGGATGCACGACACGGTCACCGGCTTGGGCTGCCCGGCGGCGAAGATCTCGACCAGACGCTCGTTGACCAGCTTCTGTCGCTGGTCAACGCTGTAGCCCGCCGCCGGCGTGCGGATGTCGAAAAACCAATAGTTCCCGATGGCGATGTCCATCGTCGTGGGCGGCACATACTGTGGCTGCTGCGCCACGCTCGCTCCGGCGACCAGCAACAGCGCCACAGACAGCGGGAGAAGATACCGGGTCGGCGACATGCGAACACTCCCCTCGGAAACAGGCTTGTCACGTTGCGCGCACGTACTCAGCATACCCATTCGACGGCCAGGCCCAGTCACCTGCCTGGGGGCGGTCGGAGACCCGGGTTGCCGCCGCGGTCAGCGGGCTCCGCCGAAGCGCCGTTCCCGGGCGGCATACGCCGCCAGCGCCTCGCGGAGGTGCGCCTTCTGGAAGTCGGGCCAGAGCACCGGCAGCACGTGGATCTCGGCGTAGGCGATCTGCCAGAGCAGGAAGTTGCTCACCCGCATCTCGCCACCGGGGCGGATGAATAGATCGACATCGGGGATCTCCGGATGGTACAGCCGCTCGCGGATGGCCTGGTCGTCGATCGCCTCGGGCTGGAGGCGACCGGCCGCCGCCTCGTCGGCCAGGCGGCGGCAAGCATCCACGATCTCGGCGCGGCCGCTGTAGTTTATCGCCATGTTCAGGACCATGCCGGTGTTGCCGGCCGTGGCGGCTTCGCCCTCTGCCAGCGTCTCTTGCAGGGCGTCGGGCAACTCCTGCAAACGCCCCGAGGCCACGACGCGCACGTTGTGGCGGTTGAGGTCTCCGACCTCGGCCGCCAGGGCCGTGCGGATGAGGAACATCAGGCCCTCGACTTCATCCTTCGAGCGCGACCAGTTCTCGGTGCTGAAGGTGTAGATGGTCAGGAACTCGAGGTTGAGATCGACGCACTCCTCGACCAGTCGGCGCGTCGCCTTCCGCCCCTCGTAGTGCCCCTCGATGCGGGAGAGGCCCCGCTGCCGGGCCCAGCGACCGTTCCCGTCCATGACCACGGCGATGTGGCGGGGCATGGCGGCCGGATCGGGGAGGGGGGGCTCAGAAGCCATGCGGGTCTCCGTGGACGGGGGCGCGCGGCCCGTAGGGTGTCGCGACGGCCGCAGTCTTGAGGCGCGTCGAGAGGCGCTCCGCCAGACGCTGAAGATCAGCCTCGTTCAGGGCGAACAGGTGCCCCTGGCAGCGGCAGTCCGA
>VGFB01000672.1 GCA_016869015.1 Armatimonadota bacterium | reverse complement strand
ATGTCGACGAGTCCGTCCGCCTCGGCGGTCGGGTGACGGAGCACCCGCAGGTCCATCTCCCCCGGCCAGATCACGCGGCCGAACCACTCGACGCGGGCGGGCACGGTCAGCAGGGGAGCGCCGTCCAGACCCTCGACCTGCACCGAGCCCTCGGCGGCTCCCGGCTCGGCCTCCAGGACCAGGCGCACGACTCGCGCTTCACCTGCGGCCGACCCGGGCGTGAGGGGTGGAGGATCGGCGACCCCCGACGGCCGAACACCCTCCACCACCACATAGCCCAGGGCGAGCCGGTAGCCGGCCTGCGGCGGGGCAGCGCGATCGAGCGGGACGACCAACAGGCTTCGCGGCGGCCCCGTCCGGCTCACCAATGCCGTCGCTCGCTTCGGTGCGAGGATCGCCTCATCCGCCGCTAACGGGGAGCCGGGCGCCCGGACCGCGCGATCGACGATCCCCAGCGTCGCGCGGGGCTGCACCGGCTTCAAGGCCCCGGGGATGTCGACCTTCTTGTGGGCGGCCAGCCAGGCCTCGACCTCAACCGCGACCTTCTCACCGAACTCCTTGATCTCCCGACCGGCCTCGCGCAAGCCCCCTTTGACCTCGCGCCCCACCTTCTCCGGCATCGTCTCGCGGGGGCCCAGAACCCTCAGCGCCATGGGGCTACGCGCAGCCGTGTCAAAGCCGGCCTCGCCCACCCTCACTTCCACCGAGGCGTTCCAGACGCCCGTGAACTCCCGGCTTGGCGGCTCGGGTAACGTGTAGCTTCCGCGGTAGATGGCCGGGGCCGTACCGACCGCGCCGCCCTCGACCAGGCCCTCACCCAGAGGCACCTCGACCGGCCCGAGGGGCCCGGCAAGGCGGAAGACCACGCTCAGCGGCTCGAGCTCCATCCCGCCCAACTCGGGCACGGCCACCAGGTGCACCGTCCGCCCGAGGCGGATTCGAGTGATCGGCTGCCCCTCGTCATCCTCCAACCGCAGCACGACCTTCGTGATGATCGGGTCCGGCGTCCCGTCGCGATCCGCATCCGCGAAGTCGGCCCACGGCGGACGCCCCTCTTCCGGCGGCATCAGCACATGCTTCTCGCCCCCGTAGACCCACACCCACGCGGCCGGGGAGGGGGCCGCGGACACACCTGCGATCATCACTGCCAGGGCCAACCGGCGCACGGGACACCCTCCTTCTTCGGCAGCCCCATTCGGCCCGCCGGGGCTCTTGTCCTTCAGGCTTCGGGCCACCGTTGCGCAAAGCGCTCCCGGAACTCCTCGCGCAGCAGCCCCATGCACAACACGTCCCAGTATCGGCCCTGGTGATGGCGATGCCGGCGCAGACGACCCTCGTGCGCGAAGCCGGCCTTCTCATAGCAGCGCACCGCTCCCACGTTGTCGGCGACCACGTGCAGGAAAATGCGCTGCAGGTTCCCGTGTACGAACCCGAACAGGCACAGCGAGATCAGCGCGTCCGTGCAGTAGCCCTGACCCCAGCACTCCCGCTCGCCGATCCACAGGCCGACCTCGCTGCAGCGGGCGTGCCCGGGTTCCTTCTTGAGGCTGCAGTGGCCAATGTGCCGGCCCTCGAGGGTGTCGATGGCGAAGCGCGTCTCGCCGGGGATCTCGGAGCGGATCCAGGCCTCCTCCTGCTTCGGAGTGACGGGGAACCAGAAGGGGAGGAAGCGCGTCACCTCGTCGTCGTTGAGCCAGCGCGTGATGCGCTCGGCGTCGGTCACGTCCCACGGTCGGAGGATGGTCTTCTCGCCGCGTATCATGTCTCGCTCATCCCTTCGGGCACGCGCTCGGGGAACTGCGCCGCGAACTCCTCCCGCAGGATCGCCATGCGGATCTCGTCGCGGTATTCGCCCGCCTTGTAGATGCTCCGGCGGAAGCGGCCCTCCACCTGGAACCCGCACTTCGTGTAGCAGCGCTGGGCGCGCGGATTGTGACCGAAGACGCCGAGCTCGATTCGCTGCAGGTTCATGCGCACGAAGCCGAAGGCGCACAGCGTCTTCACCACGTCTGCGCCGTAGCCCTGGGACCAGTAACGCTTGTCGCCGATCATGATGCCCAGCTCGGCCTTGCGGGAGGTGCGGCTGATGTGATGCAGCCCGCAGTTCCCGATGTGTGTCCCGTCCTCGGTCAGGATGGCGAGCATGATGTCCTGTTCGGGGTCTCGCTCGCGGGCCAGGATCTCGTGCTCCTGGTGGCGGGTCAGCGGGCCCTCGAAGCCCAGGAAGCGGGTGACCTCGAGGTCGTTCACCCAGCAGTGCGCGCGCTCGAGGTCCTGGTCGACGTCCAGGGGCCTGAGCGTGATGCGCTCGCCTCGGATCATCTCGGTTCACCTCGGTTCTCACTCCCCTCTCCGGAACGGAGAGGGGCCGGGGGTGAGGCAGGCGACTTGCACTCCATACGCCCGATGAAGGCCTCGGTTGCGTGGGCCGCGAATCACGGCGGCATGGAAGCCTCAACGCGACCCGACCCGCCGCTCCATCCGTTCCTGCCGAACTCGCAGATCGAGCTGGTGAACCCGGCGCTCGAGCGCGGCCGGATCCGCTCGGTGTTATTCGACTTCGACGGTACGCTTTCCCTCATCCGCGAGGGTTGGCAGCAGATCATGAAGCCGATGATGGTCGGAGTCCTTCTCGACCTGGGCACCGGGGAACCCGAAGCCGAGCTGGCCGTGATCGTGTCCGACTTCGTCGACCGCCTGACCGGCAAGCAGACGATCTACCAGATGCTGGAGCTGGCCGAGCAGGTGAAGCAGCGCGGCGGGACGCCCCGCGACCCCCTCGACTACAAACACGAGTACCTCGATCGCCTCTGGCAGCGCATCGCGGGCCGCGTGCAGGCGCTGAAAAGCGGCGAGACAGACCCGGACGAACTGCTCGTGCCCGGCTCGCGGGCACTCCTCACGGGTCTGCGGGAGCGCGGCGTGAGCCTGTACCTCGCCAGCGGCACCGATGAGCCGTACGTCCTCGATGAGGCGCGCGCGCTGCAGGTGGACGGGTTCTTCGGCGAGCACATCTACGGGGCGCAGGACGACTACAAGCGCTTCTCGAAGGCCTTGATCATCAACCGGATCATCGAGATCCACGGGCTCTCGGGCCCCGAGTTCCTCGCCTTCGGCGACGGGTATGTGGAGATCGAGAACACGAAGGACGTGGGCGGCATCGCGGTCGGCGTCGCCACGGATGAGGCGCGCCGCGAGGGCGTGGATCAGTGGAAGCGCACCCGCCTCATCGGCGCCGGCGCCGATGTGATCATCCCCGACTTCCGCGAGCACGCACAGCTGCTGCCCTACCTGTTCGGAGAGGACTGACCCCGCCCATGCCTTACCCTCAATTCGACCGCAGCAAGCTGATCCTGCGTCCTCTCGCCGAGCGCGAGAACGACCTCGATCTGTCGGTCATCCTGCCCCTCGATGCCGAGCTGCCGGACCTCGACAACGCCGACATCCGCACGCTCGCGGAGCGAATCGTGGCGGCAAAGCGGGCCGGAGCGGCGGTGATCCTCTCGATGGGGGCGCACGTCATCCGCGCGGGCGTCAGCCGGATGATCATCGACCTCATGGAGCGCGGTGATCTCACCCACGTCGCGATGAACGGGGCCGGGCCGATCCACGACTTCGAGCTGGCCCTCATCGGCGGCACCAC
>VGFB01000671.1 GCA_016869015.1 Armatimonadota bacterium | reverse complement strand
ATGGACGCGCGTGCCGAGGTCATCGTAGAAGTTGAGATAGATGCCGGGCTGGACCTTGTCCGTCGTGCGGAACCAGGCGCGGGCAGTGTACCGGCCGCCGGGACGCGAGAGGAGACGCGCCGAGTCCAGCGAGATGCCGGTCCCGGCATCGGGATCGGTGATCCGCGCGTAACCGGGACCTGTGTGTCCGCCAGCGGTGAGGAACTGCGCGGCCGTAGGGGAGGTGCAGGTCCAGGCGACCGCGCGGCCCTCGGCCAGGTCCTCGAAACCGGGGTTGCCGAGGAGGTCGTCCTGTGCCCAACAGGCGCTGAAGGCTGTGCTCGCGAGACACAGGCCAATGGCGGGCCCCATGGTCGCACCTCGAGAGTCGCTTCCGTCCGGGGAGGCTGAAGACCTCCGCGAGGGGAACTCGAGGACGCAGTCCCAGTTCAACGAGGCCGAACTGGGCCATGCCCCCGAATGCCGGAGGAGGCGGGTCGATGCGGGTCAGACACGGATCATGGACGGTCGGTGCGTGTGTGCTGGTGGGCCTGAGTGGAGCGGTGGCGGCGGACTGGGCGACGTACCGGGGGGACAACGCACGGAGCGGTGTGACGGCGGAGGCGGTGCGCGCGCCGCTACACATGCAGTGGACCCATCGCGCGCGTCACGCGCCGCGGCCGGCGTGGCCGGAGCCGGGGCGGGAGCTGCACCGGATGACGTTCGACTATGCGTACGAGCCGGTGGTTGCGGGGGGCCTGGTGTTCTACGGCTCCTCGGCCGATCACAAGGTGTATGCGCTGGACCTGGCGACGGGCCGCGAACGGTGGAGCTTCTTCACCGAGGGGCCGGTGCGGTTCGCGCCGGCGGTGGCGGAGGGGAGAGTGTTCGTGGGGTCGGACGACGGCTGTCTGTACTGCCTGAGCGCGGCGGACGGTGGACTGGTGTGGAGGCGGCGTTTCGGGCCGCGCGATGACCGGCTGATGGGCAACGGGCAGCTGGTATCACGGTGGGCGCTGAGGACGGGCGTCGCGGTCGAGGGCGGCGTGGTCTACACGACCGCGGGGATGTGGCCGAATGAGGGGGTCTACGTCGCGGCGCTGCGGGCCGAGGACGGGAGCGTGGTCTGGCAGAACGACTCGAGCGGCTCGATGTACATCGCCCAGCCGCACGCGCCCTCGTATGCCATGACGGGCGTG
The DNA here is from genome assembly GCA_016869015.1 of Armatimonadota bacterium. Taxonomy (GTDB): domain Bacteria; phylum Armatimonadota; class Zipacnadia; order Zipacnadales; family VGFC01; genus VGFC01. Next base: position 2,474 of record VGFB01000671.1, on the reverse strand, counting down.
ACGCCCCAGGGGAGCCTCGTCGTCTCGGACACGCAAGTGTTCGTTCCCACGGGGCGCAACATGCCGGCGGCGTTCGACAAGGCGACGGGGAAGCTGCAGTACTACCGTGGCCAACCGGACACGTGGGGCGACCGGTGGGGCGGGAGCCTCGCGTTCGCGCATCGGGACCTCCTCTTCGGCGGGAATGCGCACGTCAGCGCGGACCTGGACGTGATGACGGGGGAGTCGGAGCCGTGGCCGAACGACGGGATCGCCTGCTGGACGGCTGCGGACGGCAAGATCCGGCGAGCGATCCCGAACGTGATCGTGGCCCTCGCGAACGGCGACACGCTCTACGCCTGGGGCAACGATCGTGTCAGCGCCTTTGACCTGCCGAAGCTGCTGGACGGGACGAAGCCGGCGGACTGCACGAAGTGGCAGGTCGCGCACCCGAGGGCATACTGCATGGCGCTGGCGGGCGAGACGCTGGTCGTCGGTGGGCGGGGCACGGTTGCGGCCTTCTCGGCGGCGGACGGCAAGGAACTGAGCAAGACCGCGATCGAGGGACAGGTTCGGGGCCTCGCGGTCGCCGACGGCAAGGTGCTGGCGAGCACAACCGGGGGCGAGATCGTCTGCCTCGGCGAGGGGGAGGTCGCGGAGCCTCCGGTGGTGGTCGCGGGCAAGCCGGGAGGCCTGGAGGCCGGGCTCGGGTACGGGGTGGCCTTAGGGGCCAGCGACGCGCTGGTCGCGAGCGTACTGACCATGACGAACCGCGTCTACTGCATCGACCCGGATGCCGACCGGATCGCGGCGCTGCGGAGGCAGCTTGACGAGGAAGGCCTCTACGGCACGCACGTGGTCGCGATCCAGGCGCCCTTCGACCGGCTCCCGCTGCCGGACTACCTCGCAGACTGGGTCAGCGTGGAGGAGGCCCCAGCCGAGCGGGGGGACCACTCGGCAGCGGAGTTCCGGCGCATTCTGCGGCCGGACGGCGGCGTGGCGGAGGTTCCCGGCGGGGAGAGGGCGGCGGCGTGGCTGCGGGAGGGCGGTGTGCCGGCGGGGGAGATCCGGCTGGAGGGCTCGGCGGCGCTGGCGCGGCGCGGGCCGCTGCCCGGCGCCGGGGAGTGGACGCACCAGTACGCAGACGCCGGGAAGTCGGGAGCGTCGCGAGACGCGGCGGTGACGCTGCCGGTGGAGATGCTGTGGTACGGTGACCCCGGGCCGGCGCCGCTGGTGAGCCGGCACTGGGGCGGGCCCGCGCCGCTGTGCGTGGACGGGCGGCTGTTCGTGATCGGGCAGCACAGCATCATGGCGGTCGACGCGTACAACGGGCGCCCGCTGTGGACCCGTGAGGCGCCCAAGGTCGCGCGGTATCCGGTGGCGCAGAAGGGCGGGACCGCCGCGGCGGACGGAGACAGCGTGTACTACGCCATCGGGGACAGCTGCACGCGCCTGGACGCGGAGACGGGGCAGGTGCGCCAAACATACAAGCTCCCGCCGCCGCCCGCCGGCGACACCGCCGAGGGCTACTGGTGGAACTACCTCGCGGTCGTCGGCGACACGGTGGTGGGCACGGTGCACAAGGGCGAGGGCCGGGCGGCCTTTGCCCTGGACAAGGCCACCGGTGAGCTGAGGTGGCTCTTCCCCGCCAAGGAGACGATCACGCAGGACGCTGTGGCTTCCGACGGAGAGACGGTCTTCTTGCTGGACCGGACGAGTCAGGACGCCATCGATCAGGCGAAGCGGCGGGGGGAGTCGATCATCCTGCACGGGCGGCTCACGGCGCTGAAGCTCGCAACGGGGGAGGCGCTGTGGGAGACGGACCGCGGGTTGACGGGGCGCGTGGATGTGCGCGCCGCCAACGGTGTCGTGCTGGTGACCGGGGGCGGGCGGATGACCGCCTTCGACGCGGCGACGGGCAAGATGCTGTCCTACGCGGGCGTGAAGATGCGCGGCTTCCCGGTGATCGTGGGCGATACGGTCTACGGCGAACCGTTCGCGTATGACCTGCGGACGGGCGAGCCGCGGATGCGGACCCATCCACTGACCGGACAGAGCCTCCGCTGGGACTTCCGGCGGTCCTACGGCTGCGGGGCGGTGTCGGGCTCGCCGAACATGCTGCTGTTCCGCTCGGGGACCGCGGGCTTCTACGACACGCTGGGCGATTCGGGCATCCACAATCTGGGCGGGGTCCGCGCCGGCTGCTACGTGAATGCCATCGTCGCGGGCGGCCTTCTGCTGCTGCCCCCGGCGGACGCCGCGTGCTCGTGCTCGTACAGCTACCAGGCCACCGTGGCGCTGAAACCGACGGCCTCGAACGAGCGCTGGTCGGTCTTCACCGCGCCGGCGGCGGCGGCGGACCAGACGATTGCGAGCCTCGCCCTGAACCTGGGGGCGACGGGCGACCGGCGGGATGCCGCCGGCCAGCTGTGGCTGGGGTACCCTCGACCCGCCGGCCTGCCCGCCCCGGTGGAGGCGCAACTGACCGAGGGTGC
>VGFB01000670.1 GCA_016869015.1 Armatimonadota bacterium | reverse complement strand
CGATGGCAAGCCCGAAGGCGGGCACGGCGCGCGGTGGCTGCCGCGGAGAGCGGGCGTAGCTCAGTTGGCAGAGCATCAGCTTCCCAAGCTGGGTGTCGCCGGTTCGAATCCGGTCGCCCGCTCCAGCACACCGCCGGTGTCCGGCGCGCTCGATGAGGCAGAACGAGCGGAAGTAGCTCAGTTGGTAGAGCGCCTCCTTGCCAAGGAGAAGGTCGCGGGTTCGAGTCCCGTCTTCCGCTCCAGCTTTCCCATCGGCGGGCCGGCGATGGTTCCGGCCCGTCTTCGTGTGGCGCAGGCGTACTGAGGCGGCATAGCCAAGTGGCTAAGGCGGCGGTCTGCAAAACCGCTATCGCCGGTTCGATTCCGGCTGCCGCCTCCAACAACCCGGTGGCATGGTGATGGGCGAGCCCTAAGGCTCGCCCGTGTTGTTTCGTCGTTCGGTCCGCGCCCAGGGACGGAGGGCCGGGCGACGGCGCGAGCCGTGACACGGCCGCTCAGCGGCGTTCGAGCCGGTCTCGCACCACGTTGAGCGCGGCCTCGCCGTCCCCCTCGGCTGCGATCACCGCCATCCAGCCCGGCGCACAGCCCGCGCAGTCGACGACCCCTGTGAAGGGAGCCGTTTCGCGCCTCTTCCCCGTTCCCCGCCAGACGTACTGCTTCGGAAGGCGGTGGCGGATCTCGATGCGCTCGGACTGGTGCGGCAGCACGAGGACGCGCGCCGACTCCCGCAGGTCCTTCCCGTCGAGAGCGCCGAGACCGAAGTGCCCGTTCGAGCGGGCCATCACCTCATCCCCAATCCGCAGAGCTCCCTGGCTCTCCGCAGCGATGATCTCGCCCTCAGGGCCGACGATGACGAAGGCACAACCCTTGCCCGCGAGGTCCACCGACACGTCAGCCGCGGGCAGCGCGACGCCAATCCGATCATCTCCCTCGGTCGTGCGAGCCAGCATGTACACGCGGCCGCCACCGGCGGTCGGGAGGGAGAGAGCGCGTACCGGCGCGTCAGCAGGCTCGATGGAGATCGGCGCGACCCGGGCCAGGTTGAGAGCCCGCCGGTACGCACCGGTGTCGGATGGTTGGCCCCGCAACTCGAGCGGGTAGGGTGCGAGGATGACCTGCCCCTGCCCCACTCTCGCCTCAACCAGGGGCTGAGACCAGGCGTCGCCGGGCGTCTCGAAGGGAGAGCGAGGCTCCTGCGCCGGGAGGCCAAGGGCCGAACGGCGGTCGGGGCGGGTAGGCTTGCGGGAGCGGTCGAACTGCACATCGCCCGACAGGTACAACGTCCCACCGGCCTGCACCCAGGCCAACAGGCGATCGAAGGCCTCATCGGAGGGGCAGTACGGGAGAGGCCAGAAGACGGCCTTCGCGGAGGCGGGCAGATCGGCGAGGGCTTCCTCATTGACCATCCCGAAGTCCACGCGCTGATCCAGAAGCAGCTCGACCGAGCGATGGAGCGCAGTCGTCAGTTGGTTGAAGTGCGGCCCGATCCGGTGGCTGTCGGGCGCGCAGAGGAAGACCTCCGGCGACTCGTACTTCGGCTCGATGAGGCTCAACAGCAGCGCGGACTGCTCCCAGGTGTGCAGCCAAGGCCTGGCGACCGGGGAGTTACGCTGGTAGAGCCCCCAGGGGAAGACGGACTCGTCGAACTCCTTCCAGTCCCAGTTGGCGACGAACGTGGCGCCCAACGCCGGCGCGTAGTGCGCGTACGCGTGGAAACGCTGGAGGGAGGCCTCGAGGGGGATGTCCAGCCGCCCGCCTACCCGGGCATCGTGGGCTTCCTGCGCGCCACACTCGCCGAGGCTGAGCCCTTTGCCCTGGAAACGCCGGTCGATGAGCTTGAACTCGAGGGGGAAGTGGTCGGTGGAGCCGTAGTAGTGCATGTTCGAGAAGTCGGTGTGCTGGACCCCCAGGATCTTGTCGGCCGGCGGCATGCTGGGGAGATAGCCCACGCAGATCGGGGCGTCCGGGTCGCCCGCGCGGACGCCATCGACGTTCGCCTTGACCCAGCGGTTCAGGAGCACCGTCTCGAAGCGCTTCCGGTCGGCGGAGCGCACGTCCGCCCAGTCATCGGTGGTCTGCCCCAAGGGAACGTCGGGTAGCGGTGCTTCGGGAGGACTGAGGTCCCAGGCGGCGCGCAGGGCCTCGTCGGAACCGTAGCGCTCCTGCAGGAAGGCGTTCCACAAGGCCACGACATCGGGTCGATCCTCCGCCGCCACGCCCGGCTCGTTCTGGATGTCGTAGAAGATGCCCGGAACATCGCGATAGCGATCCGCCCAGAAGCGATTCCAGTCGGCCTGCGCAGCCAGCTCCTCGTCCGTGAGCACCGTGCCCAGCCAGTCGTGCAGGGAGAGGAAGATCGCCACCCGGTGTTTCTGCGCGAGCTGCACGATGGCGTCCATCTGCCTCACGAGCTTCTGCGGTCGGTTCGCCAGATCGAAGGAGGTGTGCGTGCCCTGGCCCTCGTAGCCCTTGGCGGCGAAGGGTGAGAAGTGCAGGATGCGCCAGATGTGAAAGCCGTGGGCCTGCATGGCCGCGAAGTCACGGTCCCACGTCTGCGGGTTCTCATCGGGCGAGAAGTACATCATCCCCGTCTGATTCGTGCCGATCAGGAAACTCGGCTTCCCGTCCACCGTGAGGTAGTTGTCGGCCCAGGCGATCTGCGGACCCGAGGCCAGGACGCTCCCGCTCCGAATGCAGAAGGCCGTGGTAAGCACGTCCGCCCGGCTGTCCCCCCCGCTGAGCCTGGCCTCCACTCGCACCAGGTCGCCCTCGGTCCGGTCGACAGGCACCAAGACCTCAACGGCTTCGGTCGCCCTCGGGGCAAGATCGAGGCTCCGCTGCTCGGCCTGGCGTCCCCCGACGACCAGCACGAGAGTGCGTGCGGCGGGCTTGAGGCCGTGGTTGGCGACCTGCACGGTGAGGCGCGCCGTCTCGCCCGCCTCATAGCAGGCAAGGTCGGTCTGCAGGCTGTGGAGGAAGACCTGCTCCGTGATCTCCTGCAGCACTTGGGCGAGCAGAGCTCGGCGCCTGGAGCCCTCGAGGAAGAGGTCCTGCCCCGAGGTGATCCCGCTGAAGGCCCAACTGGAGTGCGGGTACTCACCCGAGAAGTTGTGCGCGAGGCTCAGTGCCGCGCCTCGCGGCGCACCGCCCGGGTCAAAGGCCTCCAGCACCGGGATCCATCGCCGATGCACGGGCGGAAAGACCGGGCTGTTGACGCCCGTCAGGCAGCAGGCGGCGAAGCCGTCGATCGGTTGGCTCGGCTCGTAGGGCGCGGCGTATCCCGCGAAAGCGGGGGCTGGGCGCAGAGCCGCGACGTGGTCGAGGTGGAACTGGGGGTCGAAGACGCCGATTTGGGCCGGGTCAAGCGCCATCGCGTCCCCCGGCTTGCCGATCCGGGCGTTCATGCCCCCCGGGGGCCCGGGGTCCTGCGCCGCGTCCATGTCCGCGGCCTTGATGTCGGTGGGCGTTTCCGCCCAACCCTCGTTGGTGAGAACCACCAGCCGATCGAACGCATACCCGTCAGTGGAGAGGAAACCGCCGCCCGCGCGGAGGTAGGTGAGGAACGTGTCCTTGGCTTCCCGCGGGAAGTACGGACCGAAGGGCAAGACGATGGCCTGGAAGGCCTCGGGGGTGAGCACGGCCCCGTCCGCGA
>VGFB01000669.1 GCA_016869015.1 Armatimonadota bacterium | reverse complement strand
CTCGCCCTCGACCACCTCATCGGCCCCGCGCGACAACAGGACGGCCGTCCGGGCCAAGGAACCCTCGCTGCTCAGGGCCGCCGATTCGCCGCCGAACTGCGCGAAGAAGCCGTGCAGGGCTTCCAGCCCCGAGTCATCGGCGGGCGGCATCGGCCCCAAGGTCCATACGCACGGTCGACAACCCGCCGCGATCACCGATCCAGCCTTCAGCCTCAGCTCGGCCTGCGGGCACGCCCGCAGCGAGTAGGGCAAGGGCGCGTACTCGACCCAACACCACCCCTGCTTGCCCAGCGCCCGGTGGTAGGCCCCGATGAGGTCGGCCTCCTCGAGTTCCTGCCCATACCAGCGCAGCGCGAACCCGGTCTCGAGGTTGTCCATCCACTCGGACGTCTTCTCGGGCCGCCAACCCAGAGCCCGCCCACGGGCCGGCCGCCAGTTGCTCCCCCCGAACACTACCGCCAGGTCCCCGCGTATCGCCTTGGCCGCCATCGCCAGGTTCCAGGCCAGCCGTTCCGTGCGCGCGTAGCGCCAATCCCGGTAGGCCTCTCCGCCCGCCGCCTCGGCCAGTTCCAGCCCGGTATCATCCCTGAGCGCCCTCTCGCACCCCCGGCAACGACAGCTGTCGAGCGTCACCAGGTGATCGAGACACAGGCAGTCGGGGCCGTAGCGCGCGACGACCTCGCGCACGATGCCCGTGACATAATCGAGGTAGCTGGTGTTCAGGCACATCACCGGCGTCCCGCCCCAGTCGTGGGGCGCGCCGTCGGGGCCAGTCTGTCGCCAGTCGGGGCGGGAGGCCGCCACCGCCTCGTTGCCCGCCACGTGCAGGGCGGGCGCCAGGCCCAAACCGTGCCGGCGGCAGGCCTCCGCAAACTCACCCACATAGTCGCGCCCGAACTCGTAGCCGGGGGCCAGGGGGGCAAACTCCGAGGGGAAGTAGGCATACCCCTGCATGGAGTGCGCCACCAGTCGGATGGCGTTCCCCCCGCCCGACCTCGCCCGCCGGCAGATGCGCTCCGCGTCCAGTTCGCCGAGCGTCAGGTCGTACTGCCCGGGGTCTACGGCGTACAGGACCAGTCCGGCCTCATCCCACATGCGGCCTACCCTCCCTCCTTCAGCGCCTCAGCCGTCGGTGGCCCGGCCTCAGGGCTCGATCCCTGCGCCTCCTGCTCCAACGGGTAGGCCGGGGTGCCGTAGGGGATCGGCATCTTCAGCGGCCGCGCGCCGGACATCGAAGCGATCAGCCAGCGCCCCTCCCACCGCGCCACCGTGAACGTCTGCACGTCGTTGTGCGTCCGGTCGGCGTAGACGAGCTCGACGCGGAGCCTGGCCTCCGTTCCCGCCACCCGCTCCTCGGTCACGCTCACGCCCTTTACCGGCCTGCCTAGCCGCACGAGGCTCTCCCGAAACGCGGCCTCCCCCATCTCCCGCCGCGACGACTCAAGCGTTCGCCGCAGCTGCGGCGTCAGGCAAGCCAGATACCCCTCAATGTCGCCCTCGCCGGCGCGCTGGTACAGACCAAAGACCACGCTGGAGGGCTTGTCCGCCGCATCGGCCGGGCCGCCCCGAGGCCCTCGGAGGGCCAGCGCCGCGGTCACGCCGACGATCAGCAGCACCGTGATCCCCGCCGCCAAGTGCTCCCGCTTCACGGTTGCTCCTGCACCACCGCCAAGTCGAGGGGCCGGTTCCCGCTCTCGTCGGCCACAATGACCCGCATCTTCGGCAGCAGACGCTCCATGCTCTCCAGGTACAGTCGCGAGGCGGTCACCCCCGGGGCGCGCGCGTGCTCGGCGCGCAGCCGGCGGAAGTACGCGGCATCGCCCCGCGCCTCGTTGGTCACCTTGGCCCGATACCCCTCCGCCTCCGCCTGCAGCCTCGACGCCTCACCCCGCGCCCGCGGCACCGTCTCGGCGGCATAGGCCTCCCCCTCGTCGATGATCCGCCGGTAGTCAACCTTGGCGCTCGCCACGTCCTGGAAGTCCGCCGCCACCTCCGCCGGGGGCTCAGCGGCGGGGATGCTCACGGAGACGACTGAGATGCCCAGCTTCAGCGTGTTCAGCGAGTACTGCGTCTTTCGGCGCACGCTCTCACAGACCGCGCTCTTCGCCTGCGTCAACACGTCGTCAACCGGCGTGCGGGCCAGCGTCTCCGCCAGGGCCCGCTGTGCGCACACCTCCACCATCCGCCGGGCATCCGCGGCTTCGAAGGCGAACGCGATCGGCTCCTGCACGGTGTACTGCACCACCATCTGCACCTGAACCACGTTCTCGTCACCGGTGAGGAAGCGGCTGCGCCGCGGGTCGAGCGAGGCGCCCACCGAGGGGTCGACCGCCCCGAACCCGACGGTCGCTCGACGCGGCTCCTCCGTGCGCAGCCGCGTGCGACGATCGATCGGCCAAGGGAGGGCGAAATGCAGGCCCGGGCCGTGTGGCGTCAACGCGCGCCCGAACCGCCGGACCACCACCCGCTCGCCCGGTCGAACGGCATGCGCCCCGCTCAGCAGGTACAAGACCGCCAGCGCCGCCGCGGCGCGCTTCGCCCACCACGCGTGACGCCACTGCGCCGCCTGGCCCGACGCCTCCGGGCTTCCGTTCACCGGTTCGCCTCGCGGCCCTGGGTCATGAGCCTCAGCAACTCCGAATCGCCCGACAGCACCACGGTCGTGTCCGCGCCGAACATCCTCTCGTAGGCCTGCAGCGTCCTGGTGAGCCTGTAGAACTGCGGGTCGGCCGCGTGCGCGGCGGCGTAGAGCCGGGCGGCCTCCGCCTCCCCCTGGCCCTTCGTCGTCTCGGCGACACGATACGCCTCCGAGAGGATCTGCTCCTTCTGCTTGTCGGCCTCCGCCTTGACGCGCGCGGCCTCCTGCTCGCCCTCGGCGCGGTACTGTCTGGCGATCCGCTGCCGCTCGGCGCGCATCCTCGCGAAGACGCTCTCCAGATTCTGCTCGGGGAAGACCAGCCGCTTGATCCCCACGTCAGCAATGTCGATTCCGTAGATGTCTCGGGCGCCGGCCCGGCAGGCCAGCGTCACGGTCTTCAGCACCGCCTCCAACTGCAGGTCTTTCTCATTCGTGGAGACGATCTGGGCCAGATCCACCTTCCCGAGTTCCGCGGCGACCTGTGATCGCACCAGGTCGTAGATCCTCCGGCGGGCCATCGCGGGATCGGCCACCGTCCGCACGTAGCGCTCCGGGTCCATGATCCGCCAGCAGACGTACGGGTCGACCTGCAGCATCTTCTTGTCCCGCGTGAGGAGCTGCGCCGGACCGGGATCGTAGATCTGCAGTCGCTTGTCCAGCCGCCATGCCGAGTCCACCGGCCACTTGACCCGCAGGCCGGGTGTCTCGACCTCCCGCACGACGCGCCCAAAGCGTGTCACCACAGCGCTCTGTGTCTCATCCACCACGTAGAACGTCCGGTAGACGGCGAGACAGGCCACGATCGCCCCGAGTGTCCTTGCCCACCCCGTTCGGCTCATGGGGTCGTCCCCTCCTTGGCCGGCGTCGAGGGCGATGCGCCGCCCTCCGGCGCGCTGCTTGCTCCGGTCTCCGCCCCCGGCGTCGCGGGCGGCTCGCGGCCAGCGCCCGGCAACGGCGGAGCGCCGCGTTCGCCAGACTGTAGCCTGAGCCCCCCGGACTCCAGCAACCACATCTGCCGCCG